>DAOVUE010000071.1 GCA_030632745.1 Pseudomonadota bacterium
TCTTGATTTTCAACTAAAGACTTCTGGCTTTCAGCTAATGGCTTCTGACTGACAACTAAAGACTTCTTTTCTAAAGGCTTTTTTTCTTCTAAATGTTCATGTTCCCATTCTATGAAATCCGTATCCGCAGTGGATTTTAATTGCCAGCTGCGGATACCTATTGCTGTTAGATAATATTGTCTTAAGCTACTGTTCATTAAATGTTCATTAAAGCTGTGGATGAGCTCTTTCATCCGGCTGAATAAGTTTATTTAAGGCATTAATGTAGGATTTTGCAGAGGCAATAACGATATCCGTATCGGCCCCCTGAGCATTCACAATCCGGTCTGATTTCTCCAGGCGTACAGTAACATCCCCCTGAGCATCGGTTCCGCTGGTAATATTATTAACTGAATATAATATTAACTTTGCATCACTTTTAATGATCTTCTCAATTGCTTTAAACGAAGCATCTACCGGGCCACCGCCTTCTGCACTGGCGGATTGCTCCTGATCATTAACACTTAAAGTAATACTGGCATTGGGTATTTCTCCCGTTTCTGAACACACTTTTATTGATATCAGTTTAATATAATCATCTCTGTCTGCTGAAGTGGTTTGAGAAACAAGAGCTTGTAAATCATCATCAAATATTTCATGTTTCTTATCCGCCAGATCTTTAAAACGGGCAAAGGCCTGATTTAAACTTTCTTCAGAATCAAATTCAATCCCCAAATCTTTCAGGCGGCTCTTTAAGGCACTACGCCCAGAATGTTTACCTAAAATAATGTGCTGAGCAGACCAGCCCACATCTTCTGCTATCATTATTTCATAAGTTTCACGATGCTTTAGCACACCATCCTGATGGATACCTGACTCGTGAGCAAACGCATTGGCACCGACAATGGCTTTATTAGGCTGTACAGGAAAACCGGTAATACCGGCAACTAAGCGTGAAGCAGGAACAATTTGAGTAGTATCCAGAGTTGTATCACAGGGAAATACATCCTGACGGGTTCTGACCGCCATCACAACTTCTTCAAGTGATGCATTACCCGCTCTTTCACCTAAACCATTAATAGTACATTCAACCTGACGGGCTCCGTTTAATACTGCTGACAGAGAATTAGCCACGGCCAAACCCAAATCATTATGACAATGTACAGAAAAAATGGCCTTATCTGAATTAGGAATACGTTCTAACAAGTCATGTAATAACTGACCAAACTGATAAGGAATGTTATAGCCAACCGTATCGGGAATATTAATGGTCGTTGCACCCGCATCAATAACCGCTTCGATGATCCGGCATAAATAATCCAGTTCAGAACGACCTGCATCTTCTGGTGAAAATTCCACGTTATCTGTATATCTGCGAGCACGTTTGACAGCAGCAACTGCCTGATCAACTACTTGATCGGGTGTCATACGCAGCTTTTTTTCCATATGAATGGGAGATGTGGCGATGAAAGTATGAATTCTGCTGGAATTAGCCCCTCGTAATGCTTCCCCTGCCCTATCAATATCCTTATCTAAAGCTCTGGCCAGAGCACATACAGTACTTTCTGTAATACAATCAGCAACTGCTTTAACCGCATCAAAATCACCGTGACTGGCGACAGGAAATCCGGCCTCAATAATATCAACTTTCATACGCTCAAGTATTTTAGCAATACGCACTTTTTCTTCCCTGGTCATAGAAGCACCGGGGCTTTGCTCGCCATCGCGCAATGTAGTATCAAAAATAATTAATTTATCAGACATAACATTTCTCTTTATTTCAACCGTTTTATTCCATTGTTTTGTAGAAATTTATTCTATCACAGTAAAATTCAGCTGTATCAGGATTATAAAATATCGTCACTTAATTTTTCTAATTTTTCTGTAAATATAACCAAACAGACCTGATAAAGTATATAAAGCAAACATACTAAATAAAATAAAAGGCGGGTGATATATAATTGAAATAAAAATCAGTACCATGACCAAAATAGCAACAAAGGGGACTTTATTTTTCAGATCGAGATCTTTAAAACTACGATATTTAACATTACTGACCATTAACAGACCTGCACCAACGGTTATAATCAAGGCAATATATTTCATTCCCGGACCGGCAATATTATTATCAGTACATAACCAGACAAAGCCGACTACAAAACCTGCAGCGACAGGGCTGGCGAGCCCCTGAAAATAACGTTTATCAGCGTGACCAATTTGTGTATTAAAACGGGCAAGACGTAAAGCCGCACTGACAACATAGATAAAAGCAGCAATCCAGCCTATTTTTCCTAAGCTTGACAAAGACCATGTATACATAACCAGTGCCGGAGCTGCTCCGAATGAAACCATATCAGAAAGACTGTCATATTCAGCACCGAAGTCACTTGAGGTGTGAGTCATGCGTGCAACACGACCATCTAATCCGTCCAGGATCATAGCAATAAAAATAGCTATAGATGCGGCTTCAAAATGACCATTCATGGCGGCAATTACTGCATAAAAACCACCAAACAAGGCACCTGTGGTAAACAAATTAGGTAATAAATAAATTCCACGGTTGCGTTTTGGAGATTTTCCGGGTTCAGTTGAATTCTGTTCAATTAAATCTGTATTATTATTTTCCATAGGTCTATTTTATTTGAGAGCTCATAGTTTAAGGGACATAGTTTTAAAAACACAGTTTATTTATTTAGTGTCTAAAACAATATAGCCTGCAGAAGCAGGCTATAGAGATAGAGTAGGAATAAGCTTATTGAAAAAGAATAAACTTAGTTCTTATCCTTGTCAACCAGTGCATTTTCTGTAATCCATGGCATCATTTCACGCAGTTTTCCGCCTACAACTTCAATTTGATGCGCAGCATTATTACGACGCCATGCTGTCATTTCAGGATAGTTGGTCTGTCCTTCCATAATAAAACGCTTAGCATAGTTGCCATTTTGAATATTATCCAATGCTTCTTTCATGGCCTTACGACTTTCATCATTAATAATCTTAGGACCGGTAACATATTCACCGTATTCAGCATTATTTGAAATGGAGTAGTTCATATTAGCAATACCCCCTTCATACATTAAATCTACAATTAATTTTAATTCATGCAGACATTCAAAATAAGCCATTTCAGGAGCATAACCTGCTTCTGTTAATGTTTCAAAACCGGCTTTAACCAATTCAACTGCTCCACCGCATAATACTGCCTGCTCACCAAACAAATCCGTTTCAGTTTCATCTTTAAATGTGGTTTCAATAATACCGGTACGGCCGCCGCCAACACCGCAAGCATAAGACAGTGCAACATTTTTCGCTTTACCTGAGGCATCCTGATAAATAGCAATGAGATCGGGAATACCGCCGCCCTTGACAAATTCTGAACGTACTGTATGACCGGGAGCCTTAGGAGCAATCATAATAACGTCCAGATCTGAACGAGGAATAATCTGGTTGTAGTGAATACTGAAACCGTGTGCAAAGGCTAAAGTAGCACCCTGTTTTATATTCGGTTCAATATCATTTTTATACAATTGAGACTGGAATTCATCTGGAGTCAGAATCATAACGACATCAGCATCTTTTACTGCTTCAGCTGCACTTTTAACAACCAGTCCTGCAGACTCAGCTTTTGCAGCAGAAGTAGAACCGGGACGTAATGCAACCGTCACATCAACACCGGAATCTTTAAGATTATTCGCATGTGCATGACCTTGAGAACCATAACCAACGATGGTCACTTTCATGCCTTTGATGATAGAAAGATCACAATCTTTATCGTAATATATATTCATTATCCAACCTTTAGTCTTTTTCTAAAATAAATTTTTAAATTGTTACAAAATAACTTAATATTTAAATATGCAGTGAATAGGTTCCCCGGGCAATTCCCATTACTCCGGAACGAACAGTTTCCAGAATACTATCGCAATCTAATGACGCAATAAAAGCATCCAGTTTATCACTGGTACCGGTCAGCTCTATAGTATATGACTCATCAGTGACATCAATAATATTGCCGCGAAAAATAGTGATTAAACGCATAATTTCATCACGAGCCGCAGCAGGTGCTTTTACCTTGATCAGCATCATTTCACGCTCAATATGCTTAATACCATTGATATTTAAATCATTCAGCTTGACCACATCAATGAGTTTATTGAGCTGCTTGGTAATTTGCTCAATAATTTCTTCTGAACCCCTGGTGACCAGAGTCATACGGGATAAGGTAGGATCTTCTGTCGGTGCCACAGTCAAAGATTCAATATTATAAGCACGGGCTGAAAAGAGTCCGGCTACTCGAGACAAAGCACCGGATTCATTTTCTAATAAAATAGAGATAATATGACGCATTGATTTATTGTTTTCCATTGTATTATACCAGCTCACTGTCAGGTGCAAGTTGCATTTCGTGATGTCCTTTCCCGGCAACAATCATAGGATAAACATTTTCTTCACGATTGATAATAAAATCTAAAAATACCAATTTGTCTTTCATGGCAAAGGCTTCTTTAAGCGCATCTTCAACATCAGAGGTTTGTTCAACTTTCATACCAACATGGCCATAGCTTTCGGCCAGTTTGACAAAATCGGGTATTGAATCCATATAGGTCATAGCGTAGCGACCTTCATAGAAAAATTCCTGCCATTGTCTTACCATACCTAAAAAGCGATTATTCAGATTAATAATCTTGATGGGCAAACGATACTGTAAACAAGTAGCCAGCTCCTGGATATTCATTTGTATACTGCCATCACCGGTAATACAGGCAACATCTTTACCGGGATTGGCCAGCTGCACGCCGACTGCTGCCGGCAGGCCAAAGCCCATAGTGCCCAGACCACCGGAGTTAATCCAGCGTCTGGGCTGATCAAATTTATAATATTGAGCTGCAAACATTTGATGCTGACCCACGTCAGAAGTAATAAAAGCATCCCCCTGAGTTACATCATATAATTTTTCAACCACATATTGTGGTTTAATCGTTTTAGTTTTCTTATTATATTTCAGACAGTTTTTCTTACGCCATTGATTGATCTGCTTCCACCAGTCTTTTAATGCATTTTCATCCGTATGATTGTCACCTTCTTTAAGCATTTCCAGCATCGTAGTAAGTACATCATCAACATCACCAACAATAGGTATATCAACCTTAACTGTTTTTGAAATAGAAGCCGGATCGATATCAATATGAATAATTTTTGCATTAGGACAAAATTGTTCCAGATGCCCTGTTACCCGATCATCAAAGCGGGCACCGATAGCAATAAGCACATCCGTATCATGCATAGCCATATTGGATTCATAAGTACCGTGCATACCCAGCATACCTAAAAACTGTTCATCTGTAGCCGGATAGGCACCTAAACCCATTAAAGTACTGGTAATAGGCAGCTTAAGACGCTGAACTAAAGCAGTTAGTGACTGTGAGGCATTGGACAAGACAACACCACCACCGGTATAAACTACCGGCTTTTTCGCCTGTGCAATCAGTTTCAGGGCCTTCTTAATCTGATAAGGATGCCCTTTAGTCACTGGATTATAGGAACGCATCTCGATAGAAGACGGATGAGTATAAGGAATTTTTATATTCGGATCAGTCACATCTTTGGGTATATCAACAACAACGGGTCCCGGACGACCTGTTGAGGCGACATAAAATGCTTTCTTTAATGTTTCTGCCAGATCTTTGACATCCTTCACCAGGAAGTTATGCTTAACACAGGGACGCGAAATACCAACAGAATCAACTTCCTGAAAGGCATCACTACCGATAAAGGCGGTAGATACCTGCCCTGTCAAAACCACAAGAGGAATAGAATCTGAATAGGCCGTTGCAATACCAGTAACCGCATTAGTCATACCCGGACCGGAAGTGACCAGAGCTACACCCGTTTTTCCGGAAGAACGTGAATAACCATCAGCAGCATGCACAGCACCCTGTTCATGACGCACTAGAATATGTTTGACTGTATCTGCCTGAAATAAAGCATCATAGATATGAAGTACAGCACCGCCTGGATAACCAAACAAGTATTCAACACCCTCATCTTTGAGGAACTGTGCAATGATCTCGGAACCTGATAATTCCACTTTCTAACTCCTGTATTACAAATTATCTGATAAAATTTTAGCTTTAATAGCTAATCGGCTAGTATACCTTGTCAGAACAAGCGTTTCAGCAAAAAAATAACAAAAATTATAATTTTTTTTCTGCTATAAAAAAAGGGGCTGAATCAAAATGACTCAGCCCCTCTTAATTTCGTAAAACGATATTAATTTAAACTATTTGCTTTTAAGCGTTATAGTTTGTCAGCTTCGTCAGCCAGGTAGTCAGCAACACCTTCAGTTGTTGCAGTCATACCCTTGTCGCCCTTATTCCAGCCTGCAGCACAAACTTCACCATGCTCTTCAGTAAATTGCAGTGCATCGATCATACGCAGCATCTCATCAATATTACGGCCTAACGGCAAGTCGTTAATCACCTGATGGCGAACAACACCATTCTTATCAATCAGGAAAGAACCACGATAAGCAATACCATTACCACGATTATAAACGCCATCTTCACCCGTTGAACCACCTACTTCAACATCATAATCTCTACAGATTGTTTGATTCAAATCAGCAACCAGAGGGTATTTTACTTCACCAATACCACCATTATTAATATGAGTACTACGCCATGCTTTATGGGTGAAGTGTGAATCTGTAGAACAACCTATCACTTCAACACCACGTGAAGTAAATTCTTCAATACGGTGATCAAAAGCAATCAGCTCAGAAGGACATACAAAAGTAAAATCCAGTGGATAAAAGAATAATACAGCATATTTACCCTTAATGTGTTCAGCAAAATTAAAATCTTCTTTGATTTCCCCATCAGCCATTACTGTATTTGCTGTAAAATCCGGTGCTGCTTTGCCTACTAATACGCTCATTGTCCATTTCTCCTATGGATGATATTGAATTACTACTATTTTCATTAAATGTTATTAAAAGTTGTAATAGGTTTAATAAGGCTACTATTAGTAATAATCAAGTTAATTTATTAAATATTCATTAACTATTCATTAACTATTCATTACAAACAATAACCTAGTAATATGGTTGGTAATTCTAAAGTATGTTAAATATGAAAGCAAGAATTTCTTATTAAATATTTTTAAATACAATAACTAAAGGGGTCGGAGTGTAACTTCTCAATAAGTCCGTGACCAACCTGGATATTACATATCGTCATCCCCGAAGTCTTTTATCGGGGATCCATCTATAGCAATAGATTCCCGATAAAAGACTTCCGGAATGACGGTAATAGAGAATAGTTGCACGGACTTATTGAGAAGTTACGTCGAA
>DAOVUE010000204.1 GCA_030632745.1 Pseudomonadota bacterium
TACTTTTTATATGACAGAATAATAACCTAAGGAGTCGTTCGGGAATGGTGCCTGGCAATACGTGCTTTGGAGAGTGGGCTTATATTTCAGGGGACGCTTCAAGGGCATCCATGCCTCGCTTAAGTGAAAACATCCGTGTTTTCACAAACCCCTGAAATATAAGCCCACTCTCCAAAGCACTCTGACGTCATTCCCTCTCTTTGGGGCGTGAAGAGCAAGAGCAAGAGCAGGAGCAGGAGCAGGAGCACCTCCACCTAACCCCCACCTTCTGAGGGGGGGGGGAGGTTGAGATGGGGGTTCTCCTTCTTTTTCTTTTGCTCTTTCTGAATTCTGTTCTCTCTGAACTCTGTTCTTTCTGTCTCTTCCGGTTGTTATTCTGTCATATAAAAAGTACAGATTTTTTTAATAAACCGTTATAGCAGTTATTTTTTTACTTGAAGCTGCCGGATTAAATCCAGAAGTTTTTTATCATCCCATTCTCTGCCGCCGATTGCCTGATAGACTATTTTACCATCATGGGAAACAATAAATGTTGTGGGTAATCCTTTTAGTGGCCATTGCTCTGAGATAATTCCGGATTGATCTAATAAAATTGTAAAATTAGCAGGATAATCACCTAGAAATCTAAAAATAGTGTCTTCATCTTCACCAACATTGATTGCCAGCATCGCAATACCCTGATCTTTAATCTTATTCCATGCTCTCTCCATTGAAGGCATTTCTGCCCGGCATGGAGGACACCAGGTTGCCCAAAAATTAATAATGACAGGTGAACCTTTATAATCTGATAGTTGATGTTTTTCACCATCCATGTCCAGCAGGGTAAAATCTGGTGCTGGTTTAGGATCTGACAGTCTGGTTAGAGATTGTTCAGCAAAAAGAATATTTGTATAAATCATGAGGGTTGCTGCTATAGCAAATTTAAAGATTACTTTTAACATAGTATGCCTTTTTTATTCGTGTTGATATTTTGTTATTGATCAATGGGACATTGGATATTGCTTATCCATTGTTCATGAGTTTGTTGATTTGTATGCCAAAAAACATGCAGATCAAATTGTTCTCCGGGGGGAAGGCCAAACGTAATCATTCCCCAGTTGTAATCTCCCCCGGCTTCAAATGTTTGCTCACTGGGAAAAGTAGACCATTTAAAGGCAATACGGGCAGATGGTGTAACTTGTTTATTATTATCTTGTGACCATTGACTAGCCCAATCTTCCTTGAGTTTGATTCTCTGTGTTTGATCATTTTCTGCATTAATTTTTTTTAAGCGCCATGTTTTAAGTGCAATGGAAATAGCTTCCCCTGTTTTTTGTAAAGCCGTGTTTTTTACAATCGTTTGAAATACACATTGCGTTGCTATCTCATTGGAGTCTTTTTTTGTAAACCCTCTGCCCAGATAAAAGCCCCGGGTTTGATCAGGAGAACGTTGCACTAATTGCAGTTCTAAACCAGATTGAATCAACTTCCAGGTTTTAAGTCCCGTACTCTCGTCAATTTCAGCCTCTATTTGAGCTTCTCTTTGAGCTAAAAGAATTCCCGGTAAAAAACAGATAATAATTAACGTTCTTTTAAAATATATCATTTTATTTTTCCCGCTGACAATTCAATAAAATATCTAACTATTGTAACATAGGTGTCACTACCAGCAATTATCACTGATCTGAGATATCACCCTATTTCTTAAAGAAATATTCAGATACAGCCTGTAAAATGGCATTTAGTGATGCCATGACAATGTCTTCATGCTCTGCAACACCAGAAAAATAACACTCTTCAATGTTCAGACGAACAAATGCAATGGCCTGTGCAGAACTATCAGGCTTCAGTGTTTGTTCATTATATTCATTGATATCGATAGAAATATCAAAATGTTCAGACAGAGCAGATATAAAACAATCCAGAATACCCACCCCATGAGCATGAAGATGCAATGGCTTGCCTGAATGTGTAATAACAAACTCAGTCATTTCCTGTCTTTCAGTATCCTGATACTGAGGCTGTCCGGCTTTATAGTTATTAATCTGCAACAAACCTTTAGGGTTTAAATAGTTCGTGTTAAATAAATCTATAAGCCTTGCGGCTGACATTTCACTGCCTATTCGTTCAGTCTGAGACTGAATTATCCGACTGAACTCCAATTGCAGCCATCGGGGAAGCTGAGTTTCAAGTGCCTGTTCAATAATATAAGCAATCCCCCCCTTTCCTGACTGACTATTAATACGAATCACTTCCTCATAAGTGCGTCCCAAATCAGCAGGATCTATGGGTAAATAAGCAACATTCCATTTTTTCTCTGAACCTTCCTGCTGTTGATAGACTTTAAGGCATTTACTGATCGCATCCTGATGACTGCCTGAGAAAGCAGTGTAAACCAAATCACCGATATAAGGGTGGCGGGGATGTATAGGAATATTGATCAAGTGACTGAGTTCATCACTTAAGAATTGTATATCTGATAAATCAAGCTGAGGATCAATTCCCTGACTATAACAATTCATCGCCATTGTTATGATATCCATATTACCGGTTCGCTCACCATTACCCAATAAGGTTCCTTCTACTCGCTCAGCACCCGCCAGTACAGCCATTTCAGCTGCTGCCACAGCACAGCCGCGATCATTATGAGTATGAACACTGATGATAATGTTGTCACGTCTGTCAATATGATTACAAAACCACTCAATCTGATCAGCATAAATATTGGGCATTGACATCTCAACCGTTGAGGGTAAATTTAAAATAACCGGATTTTTTTTATCAGCTTGCCATATATCCGTCACTGCATTACAAATTTCAACTGCATAGTCTAATTCTGTAGCAGTGAAACTTTCCGGGGAATATTGAAATTGCCATTGAGTATTTGTCTGAGCATCAGCACATTGCTGTATTAACTTTGCAGCCTCAACAGCAATTTGAATAATTTCACTTTTATTCTTTTTAAATACTTTTTCACGCTGGATCTTTGAGGTGGAGTTATAAAGATGAACGATGGCCTTTTTAGCCCCCGTTAAAGCCTTAAATGAACGTTTGATAAAGGCTTCTCTTGCGGGAGTTAAAATAGCAATGGTCACATCGTGCGGAATATGATTGCCGGTAATTAATTCGCGCACAAAATTATAATCATCCTGAGAAGCTGACGGGAAACCAACCTCTATTTCTTTAAAGCCTATGGCGATCAGTATCCTGAACAGTTTCAATTTCTGCTTCACGGATAAAGGGTTTACCAGTGCCTGATTACCATCTCTTAAATCAACACTACACCATTTAGGTGCAGTTTTAATAATGCGATCCGGCCACTGCCTGTGATGCAGCTCAATAGCAGGAAAAGCCTGATATTTACGGTGATCAAATTTTGTCTGACCTTTTGTCTGGCTATAACTCATGATGTTTTAACTCCCGTTCTATAGTGGTTAATCCTGTCTATGAGTATATAAAACATCCGTTAGAATTAAATTGTTATTATTACGGTAAATCTTATTATTTTAAAATATAATTTCAATTTATTGAGAAATATTGAACTATTATGCTATATTTATAAAATACGTACACTAGAGTATAAAAATAGTATCAAAATAATGAAACTAAGCCGAATTGATCTAACGATTTTAAATGAAGTACAGAAGAATGCCCGCATCACTAATCTCGAGCTGTCTGAGAAAGTCGGGCTCTCCCCTTCACCTTGCCTGAGAAGAGTGAAGCAATTAGAAGAAGCGGGATTTATAGATGAATATGTCGCCCGTCTCAACCAGAAAAAAGTTAATTTAAAACTAATGGCTTTAATTCAAATCAGTATGGATAAACACACTCCTGAACGCTTTGAACATTTTGAGAATACCATAAAAGATTATGCTGAAGTATTAGAGTGTTATATGATTACAGGTCAGACAGCAGATTATTTACTAAAAGTTATTGTTCCGGATATGGAATTTTATCAGCAGTTTTTGCTCGGTCGTTTGACCTGTATTGAGGGTGTAAGCGGCGTACAATCAAGCTTTATTATGCGTAAAGTACTGGATCGCACGACCTTACCACTCAATCATTTAGGGCAATATGATTAAAATGGAAGCGGATATTGGCGTAAAACTGAATTAATATCATCTAATACAGCAGCAGATAAACTCATTTCAAAAGCCGCAACATCTTCCTTTAATTGAGCAGTACTGGTAGCACCAATAATGGTTGAACTCACTCCATCAACCTGATGACACCAGGCTAAAGCCAGCTGTGCGGGTGTTAAATCGTATTTTTGTGCTATTTGAATATAATGATTAACAGCGGTATTAACCGTCGCATTATCGCGAAACAAACCATTACGTTGTGCTTTACTCCAGCGACTGCCTGCAGGGCGTGCACCATCTAAATATTTACCACTCAAAACACCTCCTGCCAGAGGAGACCAGGGTAAATAGGCAATATCAGCATGTACACAGTTCTCTATAA
>DAOVUE010000041.1 GCA_030632745.1 Pseudomonadota bacterium
CATCTAAAAAGTCAAAATTCCAGGCTCAAATAATTGTTCCTATTCCATTCTTGCTGGATTGTAATTAAACTACATTATCATAAGTCTTAAAAAAATGGATTCCCGCTTAAAAATGCGGGAATGACGGAGTTTTGCAAGAACTTCCTTATTTAAAAATATCATTCCATAAACATCGACCAGGATTTAATCAATAAATGATGAAAAAATGGCAAAGTCCTGGAAAAAAGATTCTGTCTAATCCACTTTGTTTTATTAAACAGGTGTTCAGAAGTTTTAAGGCTAATCAAGGCTTATTACTTTCAGGAGCTGTGGCTTATTATACACTACTGTCAATTATTCCTTTATTGTCCCTGATTTTAATAGCTCTTTCCTATATTGTTGAACCCGAACAGTTACTGCAAATAACCAGTCAGTACATTAATCTGGTTTTGCCTGGACAGGCATCAATTTTTATTGAACAAATAACCCGTTTTACTACACAAAAACATATTGGCTGGCTGTTATTGCTTGTATTGTTGTTTTTCAGCTCCATGACATTTACCGTCCTGGAAAATACCATGTCCATTATTTTCTTCCATCGAGTCAATATACAGCGCAGGCATTTTTTAATTTCAGCCATTATTCCCTATTGCTATATTATTGTGCTGGGGCTGGGAATATTAATAATCACAACAATCAGTGGTGTATTGCAGGTTTGGGAAGGTGAAACAATATCCATTGTATTTTGGAGCTGGACATTAGATGGAATAACAAAAACAATCTTATATATTCTGGGTGTGATTGGACTTATTCTGATGCTTACTTCAATTTATATGGTAATGCCGGTGGGAAAACTAAGTTTTAAACATGCATTAATCGGCAGTATTAGCGCAACCTTTTTATGGGAAATCACACGTCATGTTCTGGTCTGGTACTTCTCAAAACTTTCCATGGTTAATATGGTTTATGGTTCTTTAACCTCTGCAATTGTTGTATTATTGTTCCTTGAAGTAGGAGCTATGATTTTATTGTTTGGTGCTCAGGTCATCGCAGAATATGAGCGGATTGGTTATGGAGAATCCTGTCAGGGATGTGATGGCTTTATTGCAGATGAAACAGATAACGAATTTTGACCCTGATATGAGGTATGAATAAATTGCTTTAATAAGAAATAATATTGCTCTCTTTGTGAAAGATTATTGTGCCCGGCACCTTTGATAACTTCTACTGTAACTTGTGAAGCTGGGAATGCATTAATTAGCCGGATAGAATATTTTGCGGGAATTACTGCATCGTTCTCAGCAAGAATAATTAAAGTATCGGCTTTAATATCTTTAATTCGTTGCGAGGAATTATATTTATCCTTTAATAATAGTGACATAGGATATATCGGATAGTGATCCTGAGCTATGTGTTCAATGCTGTCATAGGGCGTAACCAGAATCATTTTATAAATTTCTCTTTTTGCAGCAAGGAATGTTGCTATCCCTGTCCCCAGACTACGACCAATAACTGATATTTTTTTGTGCTGATTTACGATTCCATCATATATGTGTTGAGCATCTGAATATAGCGATTGCTCTGTAGGGGAGCCGCTACTTCCACTATATCCTCTGTAATTGACCAGATAAACAGTATGCTGTGGAAAAATTTTAGTAAAGTCAGGAGCATTGCCGACAACCGATTCTCCATTACCGCCAAAATATATAATTGCATTGTCTTTCCCATTATTCAAAACAATGACATCAATAGTTTCTTCACTCATTGAGAATTGTCTGATTTGAAATGGATGTGTAGTTTTTGCAGTTGGAAAATACAAGAAATCACGTTGAAAGACGAAGAGCAGAATACCAGCCAGGATATATATGGAAATAAGCGTTCTTAATAGCATGTATAAATTTTTCATTTGCTTATTAGAAATAATTTCTCAATTTTATTTCAAAAACAGCTCCTGAAACCAGAAAGTGTACATCCGCATTTAATTTCAATTCAGTTTTAATCTTGTTTAAAGCCTGACCCTGCCCCCCCGTATAGGCGATATCATGTCTGACTGTTTTATCCTCCTTTTCAATATAGCGTGTGATGACCCAGTCAACAAATCTGGATACAAAATCATCATTATCTTTTTGCCCCTGGCATTGATCGGTAAACGATCTTTTCGGCTTGATAAAATTTTCCCCATAGCCATTATCCACTACGCTAAGAACATTTATTTTTTTGATCTGATCAGCATATAGGATGATCTTAATACCAGGAAATCGGGTTAAGTACTTTTTCTGCAGAAATGCGGCATGGGAAAAGCTGTCTATGGCATTTTGATAGGCATCTTTGACCACATTTTTTATAATCATTGCATCACCCGCAGTGGCACCTATTGACATTATCAGTTCATCATAAATCTGCGGCATCACCACCAATTTAGAAAGTTCAGCACTCTGTTCCGCTTTACTCATTGTGTGCCAGATACTGAACATCGGGTCATTAAAAATCAGCGAGAACTGCCCTAGAATTGAGATCTCATCATAATGTAAGCCTGATTCGTGCAGATAGATTTTGAACACATGGTTGAGTTCGGTCAGTGTGAGGTTCTTTTTTGTTTTATGATCCTCTATCAGATAGTCTTCCGGGTGATAAATCACTGGTCCTTCTTTGAGGGACTTTCCTATGGTTGATTTTTCAGTTTTATCTGTCATATTCACTCCTGCGAGCCGGCTTAAGTTCCAGCATCACATCATAGTATTCTTCAGCTGTCGGACATAGATGCAACATAGGATATAAATTCATCCTCTGGAAGCGGTTTTGAATAGTAATAACCCTGCACAATACTGCATCCCTTCTGAAAAAGGAAATCAACCTGCTCTTTTGTCTCAACACCTTCCGCTAAGACATCCAGTTCAAGGTTCTTTGCCAGCATAATCATGGTAGAAGTTAATGCCACATCTTCTTTATCATGCGGCAGATGTTTAATAAATTCCCGATCAATTTTTAGTTTATCTACTGTAAATTTCTTTAAATAGGCCAGAGAAGAGTAACCGGTACCAAAGTCATCAATAGCAATTCGAATTCCCAGCTTCGTTAATTCATCTGTAATTTCAATAGCCTTGTCTGCATTTTCCATAATGGCACTTTCAGTGATTTCAAGTTCAATTAATTGACTGGGTAATTTTTCCTGCTTAAGAGTTGATTCAACCATATCAATCAGTCCTTTATTACTAAATTGTACTGCAGACAGATTGATTGCGATGGGTACCGGTTGTTTGCCAACAGCAAGGCGTTTGCGTAAGTGTTTGCATGCCTGTTTAAATACCCATTCACCAATTTCTATAATCATTCCATTTTCTTCTGCAACAGGAATAAAATCCAGAGGTGAAATCAAACCTTTTTTCGGGTGATTCCAACGCAGTAAGACTTCTGCACCAATTATTTTTTCTGCAGCCGTTTCCAATTGCGGCTGATAATAAAGTTCAAATTCTTCATTCCTTATTGCCTTACGTAAATCTTCATCCAGTTCACGACGTTTCTGATTACGCAGATTAATTTCTTCACTGAAAAATTGATAATTTCTTCTACCACTTTCTTTGGCATGATACATGGCCGCATCAGCATTACGGATTAGAATTTCCTTTTCCTCACTGTCTTCAGGATAAAGGCTGATTCCAATACTGGCACCCAGAAAATATTCATGCCCATGCAGCTTTATGGGAATACTGACCTCATTAATAATTTTCTCAGCAATATCTGTAGAAACTTTAGATGAAGTAATATCAGCAAGAATAACGGTAAATTCATCCCCTCCTATTCGAGCAACAGTATCCTTTTCCCGTACACAGCTCAGCAGGCGCTGAGCTACTATTTTTAATAATTCATCCCCTATATGATGCCCAAGTGTATCATTAACCTGTTTAAAATGATCAAGATCAATAAACAACAAAGCCAACTTAGTATTTTCTTTGCGCGTAGTCCGTTTTAATTCAAGATCAAGTCGATCATAAAATAACTGACGGTTAGGTAAGTTTGTTAAATTATCCTTAAACGCAATTTCCTCAAGTTTTTGCTCTGTTTCTTTAAGCTGAGAAATATCATTAAAAACACTAATATAATAACTGACTTTATCCTCAGCATTAATCACTTTATTAATGGATAACCACTTAGGATAAAGTTCTCCATTTTTGCGTTTATCCCAAATCTCACCTGACCAGCATCCGGATTGATTGATTGAGTGCCGCATATTCTGAAAAAAAACGTCATCATGATGATCTGATTTGGCAATACTGTGTTTTTTCCCCTTGATTTCAGCTAAAGAATACCCGGTTATATCTGAAAAAGCCTGATTACAATCAATTACCAGAGAGTTAGAATCAGTGATAAGAATGGCTTCACTGGTATGTTCAAATACACTAGAGGTTAAACGAAGTTGTTGCTCTGCCTCATTGCGTTTATCAATTTCATGTTGTAATTCCAGTTGCTGCAGATGCAGTTCTTTTAAATAAGCTTTTTTACGATATGAGAAAAATCCAATAAATCCGATTCCCAGAAACCAAAGGCCGCCATGAGAAAGCGTTAAATTCAGACGTGTTTTCTGTTCTAATGCCTGAAAAGGTGCTAAAGGTATAGCAACATCAGTCGCTCCGCGCAAATCTCCTACTTTAATATCTGTCCAGGCATGACATTCCACGCAACGTTCCTGCATTATCATGGGCTGCATATACCGTAATACCGGCTTACCATTCAATTCAGTAATTTCACTATAATCTGTATGTGTTTTTGCAACAATTTTTAAGCCCTTACGTTCCCATTCATCAGGTGCATTGACAGGGTTTAGATATTTCTCACCGGTAATGCGAGCTTTAATACCAAAAAGTTCTTCCTGCGCCTCCATTAACTTGCGCATAATAATAGCGGGGCTATAGAGCGTAAGCTTTTGCCCCGAGGGGGTCATAACATCACGTTCCGGTATATGCTGCATATATGGGGAGGGCTGATTCTCAGCATTAACTTTCACATAAAAACCGCCCATCTTAACGCCCCAGAGTCTGAAGGCACGATCTTTTTTTAAGTTTGCCTGAGCTTCAACTTCTGCCAATTGCAAGACACGCTCATGTTCTCTTTGAAAATTCCAGAATAATGAAACCCCTATCATTATCGACCATAGCAATAAGATGACAAGAGCTTCTTTATTCAGTTTTTTAATTTCAGTGTTTATTATCATTTGTTGCTTTAATAAAAATACATAATGCATTATGCATATGGTTCATCATTCACCTTTGTAATTATAAACTATTTTTATGACATAGATATGACGGTTATGATATATGATAAAGGGATGAGGCAGAAATTGAAGTACCGTGATTGCTGATACGGGTGTTTAACTATCTAAATGCAAAATTTCGTCTATACTTGTAATCTGTAATAAGGGACTTTAATACCCTCAAGGGGCACCGAGGTAAATGCCAAAACCCTAAGGGCTGTATTAAAAAATCATCCCTTAAATTACATATCAGTGCTTTTAGCAATTTGTTATATAGTTAAAATTATTTAAATAATTACTGGAGAATATCAAATGAAAAAATTAATTATTATTGCTGCAATTGCAGCTTCTGTTGCTTCTACGACTGCCAGTGCTTTTTGGGATGACGGTAATAGCAGCACTAACTGGAATGGGCAAGGTTATAACAACATGAACAACAATGCTTATGGCAGCGGCTATGGTAATGGCTGGGGCGATGGCAGCATGGACAGCGATATGGATGGTGATATTGAAATTACTATTAAAGGCAGGGGGCGTGGTCGTGGTAACGCTAATACCCGTGGTTCTGCTCGCGGTAGTGGTTCCGGCAGTGGCTATAACAACTGGGACAATCGCTTCCAGGGCTATGGTGATAACCGTTATGATAACTCTAGTCGCGGCTATGGCTATCCTCAATACGGTTATGGTCGCCCACCCATGCCATACAGACAGCCCATTCAGGCAGCTCCTGCACCGATACCGGCTCCTGCTGCTAAATAATCAATTTACTAATCACAAATTTACCAACAATCTATCCGGGGTGGGCATTCTGCCTGCCCTTCATGGTAAATCTCAAACTTTACTTGCCAGACAGTTTCGAAACAGGCAAAACCAATACATTACGTCTCTAAGAATATAA
Organism: Pseudomonadota bacterium; assembly: GCA_030632745.1. GTDB lineage: Bacteria > Pseudomonadota > Gammaproteobacteria > GRL18 > GRL18 > GRL18. The sequence continues at coordinate 6,126 of DAOVUE010000041.1, forward strand.
TTTATGGCTAATGGATAATGGTTAACGGATATCTCATATTTAATAAGCAGCTGCCCGGCGTATAAAGGACGAGGATGAACGAAGAGGCTACAAACAAAACTCAACCCTTGCTCATTCCCGAGCAAAAAGCAAAGATATTGTTCTGGCTGTTAATACTGGCTGCTTTTTTATTTGTATGCGGAATAATGCTGCCAATGATAACAATTTCTAAATTTATCATTGTTGAAAGTTCTTTTTCTGTAATTTCAGGTGTAATGGAGCTTTTACATAATGGACAAATCATACTATCAATAGTAGTTGCCGGTTTCAGTATTTTACTTCCAATAATGAAAATTGGGGTTCTATTCAGGTTACTGTCTCAGAGAGAGATGATGGATACTGCTAAAATAAAGCGTTATTTGCATCTCATGCATGAGTATGGACGCTGGGCCATGCTTGATGTAATGGTGGTTGCAGTGCTCATTGTCACGGTTAAATTGGGGGCTGTTGCCAGCGTTCAGGTACATTATGGTTTATACGTGTTTGGTGCAGCAGTTGTACTGATAATGTTCATTACAAAACAGGTCGTTCATCTGACAAACTAAGAGCCGTCAGCCAAATAAAATTTTGCCGCTGTCGCTTTGCAAACCTTTTTATATATAAAGAGAAATTGCAAATTAAGACAGCGGTACACAATATGTTTGATAAGAGTCAGTCATCATTCATGAATCTTTAAGCAAATCTGAAAGTTCCTGATATTTAGTTTGCATTTTTAAGTTTTCAAAGGGGACTATTTCTGGAATTTGCAGGCTGATCAAAGCATCAAATGAGTCTTGACTGATCCTCAAAATAGACAATAGATGAGCACTGACTTCGACGGTGTTATAAGTGTTTTGTGCCAGAGTAAGATCCTTTTGGACAATTTTTTGAGCTGATAACACTTTACTCTGTTGATTTTTCAGGTTTTCTATATACAGTTTTGCAGTTTTTAAGGTCAATTCCTGGGCAATCACATTCTTTTTATAAATAATAATTCGCTGCTGATTAGTTTCCCGGCTGATTTGTTTTATTGATTCTTTATTAATTTTAACCGTTTTGTCAATAATTTGATTAATTTTCGGCAGATAAACTGTATCAACTATAGTGATGTATTTCTGCTGCATATAATTCACCAGTTCCAGCAGTACGACATGCATACCATAGTACTTTTTAGCCTGTTTGATTTCTTCTCCGGAACGTTCTGTTAACAGCATTAACTGAGTGGTGATTTTTTTTAATACATCAAATACAACAGACATTTGAATAATATCATCCGCATCAATTCTGGAAAGAAGAATATCCGTTTGAACCTGGCTAAGTTCAATTCCAATATCTCTTAAACGTTCATGAAAATGAACTTTTATTTGTTTTATTGCATGCTCATATTCAACAATATTTTCATTTTCTTCTGCAATCTTAGTATCATAAGCCTCTTTAGTTGTTTTTATGGCATGGTATCTGGGTGCAGTAATTTTGTCTTCTCTGTATTGCAGAATATTATTCTTTGATAGTGTAATTTTATTATTATAATCATCAATTTCTTCTCTATATTCATTAATACTTTTATCTTCCAGTAGTACAATAGTTTTATCTAGAATTTTATCCAGATCTTTTCTCAGAGACTTTTTATCATCACCAAAAAAGGCACTATCAGGTGCTTTTTTTATTTCATCAACAACGACGAAACCATCGTCTAATTTTGAAAATACAGCCTCCCAAATCTCGCGAAAACGTTCATCTTCCATATCTGAATATTTTTTCTTTCTTTCATCTTCAGATTCTGTCCCTAAAACCAGTTCTTCAGTTGCAACCCAGGCCTGTTTCGTTTTATTCCATGTATCCTGTCCATATTCATTCCATGTATCCTGTCCATACTGCTTAGATTTATCCCAGTTTTCTTTTACGGAATCAGACCATGCAGAATAGGACTGGGATGAATATGATAATAATAAAATAAATAGAACAATAATACGTTTCATGTGCTTACCTGAAAGCCTATAGAGGAGAGGAGCCTGTCCAAATTAGAAGGAGCTAGAAAGATATACAATATATGGGGACAAAAGAGGACAGAAACAAATAAAGTCCAGCGAAAAAAAACCGCCAAACAGCAATAATGCAAGGGGGTAATGCATTATTGATCAAATTTAGCACATACTAGTACACCAATGCATAAATATGCATAAAGAAAAATGAGGATAAATTATCGAGTTCAATACGCAAGAACGCAGGAATAGCAATCCTATTTCAAGTTCTTGCAACGCAGAAATCGGTGATTTAGGCCACTTTTTATTATGTGTATTTATGCATTGGTGTACTAAGG
>DAOVUE010000069.1 GCA_030632745.1 Pseudomonadota bacterium
GCTGGCTTTTGGCAAGAAAGTCTCGTTATTCAAAGATGGTAGCAAAGTGTACCGAGCGCAACTTCTGTAATTTTTTTCGTAGTATTTAGTAAGGAGAATGACCATGTGGAATAACAACAAAACCGTCACCCCCACCTATTCATCTTCAGATTCCCAGAATTGCCACGCAATTATCAGCGGCATTTCAGGGTGGAAAAAGATCAAGACTGGCAAGTCTGATGGAGTGTCGAACGTTTTCACGGCCTTGAACGCGGCACGCGCCGGGGGCAAAAAAGTGGATGTCTATATCGTAAACAACATCATCGAACGTGTTGTGATGCGTTAATTGTGATTGGAGAGAAACAATGTCAGATAACATTACAATGACCGTACATCTTGCTGGCGGCGCGAGTGCCGCGCAGACATTTGATCTGGGTGATGACACTACTGCTCCGCCCCCACCTGTGGGCGATGGAGATATGGACTTATCGTTCGATGCAGACGATCCAGCACCTCCGCCTGAAGCAGACGACAATAACGAAGCCGATATGTCGGCCGTGGCTGTTCAAGCAGAGTCGACAAGTGCTCCACCGCCGGATTATGATGCTGAAGCAGTGGCTGATGCCGATGTGTCAGATGAAGAAATCGATGGACCTCCACCGCCAGAGGCATAGGAGGCTTAGCCGCCTTGTTCCTTTGTGGTATCAGGCTGCACTTGGAGGCAGAGATGATTCATGGACATCTAAAATTTGAAAAACCAGACCCAGTGCAAGCTGGTCGACGTGTCACTATTATCGTCGAGGACACGTCACGTGTAGATGCAGAGGCGGTCCGGGTTGCGCAGATTATTACGACATTGCCGGAGACTTTCGATTTTGAGCACGATGTGCTGCCCTTTAAAATCGACGTGATCGACGACACCGATACTCTGACAATCCGGGCGCATATGCCTTGTCACTCGGACACGGATATCCGCTTGGGTGATATGATCACGATGGAGGCTATGCCCGGTCGTCGGGATGCGGATATTGCTGTGACGCTTCATCGCGTGGACTAGGCGTTCTTTTCTTTTTGCAGAGAAGCGCATGGCACACATCCACATCACAGGATCACACATCACAGAGTCAGGTCCCGGTGCGACAAGCAAAGCTTGTCATTTCTTACAGAGACCATTAGCGCCGCAATACCCTCTGCTTTTACATCACCCACTCTCTCAGGTGAACTATTTAGACCTAAGTAGTTTCTTATACTCGATCTTCAAGTTTTTGAGCGAGAGTAACAAAAAAAGTGGGAGGTTCAAGTCAAACAATAGAACTCCAGATTTCGACTCTTCTCAATCCTTCATAGTTTTACTGCCTGGCAACCTCCCAAAATAAGAATAGAATTCAGTTTCAGGATCTGCAAATATTACTCAAGAAAGATGGGATACCAGCTAAACAACGTCCACCAAAACCAGAAAAAAAGGAAAAATTTCCAACAATAATTGAAATAGCCATTAGTCTGATTAAGCAATTTCGTGAGTGTTTCTCAAGTATTGAGGTAAAGTGCATTATTGCAAATGCTCTATATCATACGGATAAATTTTACAGTGGTGTGATAACATCTTACCCAAAAGTACAAATTATTAGCCAAATAAAGGAAATTGATGAAAAGACAACTGAAGTCATCTTACAGCTGCTGCCGTCTGCTGAGAGTTTTCAGTTGTGGTCGCACAAATTTGAACTGCTGTTAAGCATTATTGTGGGGCAGGAACTGGCTCTTTCTCTAACCACTAAAAATGGTGATGCACTAGCCTTTGAAATTACAGAGGCACTACACTGCTATTATTCGATTGAAAATATCAGCAATGTGCATATTGAAGGACTCGCCGATAAATTATATTTTGATTCGGTCACCGGGAAAGAATATCAACAGCAGGGCAATGTAACTATATCCCGGGAGGTGGATCGCATCTACCGCAAAGTGGATTATCCAGTCAGCCTGCATGACCGAAGCAGAACAATATCTATTGACGCACGAGGTTCAGCCTCTGCTATTGTGTGGAATCCATGGCAGGAAAAATCCACTGCAATGACGGATATGGAAGATGATTCCTATAAAACAATGCTCTGTGTTAAGACTACAAATGCCCCCGATGCGATTCAGCTTGCCCCGGGCGAACAACATACTTTAACATCTATCGTATCCTGGAGTTAGGGATTTGGCATTTATTAAAAATATAGAAGAAGAAACACAAACAAGCACTCCGGTTAAACCTGTGCCTCAATGGCAAATGACACTACGATGAGTACTATTACAATGACAGATACTAACGAGACCCGCTGGCATACCTATGAAGATGCAGATGCCGTTGCGCAAGCCACTGCGAACTGGATTCTTGACGCTGCCCGGATTGCAGTGGCAGAAGGCAGAACATTCCGCCTGGTTCTTGCCGGTGGCCGCACCCCTGAGAAAGCCTATCGATTACTCTCCAATGTGGACACGGATTGGAGCACCTGGGAGATCTTCTATGGAGACGAACGTTGTCTTGCTATCGATGATTCGGAACGCAACAGTGTCATGGCACTCCGCGCCTGGCTCGAGAAGGTGGATATTCCAGCCTCGCAGCTCCATCCCATACCAGCCGAACTCGGGGCGGAGTCTGCGGCAGCTGCCTATGGCGACTTGATTTCTTCCGCCCTGCCCTTTGACCTGGTCCTGCTCGGCATCGGCGAAGATGGCCACACCGCCAGTCTTTTCCCGGGACAGGAGCACTCTGCGGATGAGCTGGTGCACCCGGTTCATGACGCACCCAAACCACCGCCGGACAGAGTCAGTCTCAGTCGCAACACGCTGGCGAATACCCGGAGACTGCTGGTGCTGGTGACAGGCGACAACAAATATAATGCGGTGAATGCCTGGAAGAGCGGGGAGTCGATCCCGGTGGCCAGCATTCATCCCGAATCCGGCGTTGATGTACTGATCGATCATGCCGCACTTAAACAATAAACAGAACCTCTCAACGAGGCTTAGGGATTTGGCAGAAATTAAAGTAGCAATATAAATGCCTCATTCCTAAAGCTTATACAGGAAAAAAATATGAGAATATTAAGACACCCATTATTTATTCCTTCTTTAGAATTCAAATTGGCTCTGACCCCTTTTAAGCATAAGATTTTGGTTTATATTTAAATCGTACTTAGTACCTCTTACGCCAAATTTATTCCTTTTCTCCAATAGAAATAGCATCCACTTTTTGCAGGCCTCTGGGGAGTTTATTACCACGACGACCACGTTCATTTACATAATGCTCTAAATCAGCCAGCTTTAAGGTCAAATGGCGTTTACCTGCGGTGATAGTGAGTTTATCACCTTCGGGTAAGATTATAATGTGCTGCACAAATTCTTCACGTGATGCTACTCTGGAAGCAGGAATTGAGATGATTTTAATACCCTTGCCTTTTGCCAGCAGAGGTAAGTCTGATAAATTATGAATGAGTAAACGACCTTCATTGCTCACAGCCACCACTTTGTCCGTGTTTAAATCCGTCACTGGAAGCGGTGCAAACACTTGTGCACCAACAGGTACCTTGATTAAAGCCTTACCTTTTTTATTCTTACTGAACATATCACTGAGTTTACCAATAAATCCATAACCCGCATCGGTACAGAACAGGTAAAGTTGATTTTCATCAGTATTCATCAACACAGAAACAAATTCTACATTGCCGGCAGGCATCAGGCGTCCTGTTAATGGTTCGCCCTGCCCTCTGGCAGACGGCAGTGTATGCCCTGCAAGTGAGTAACTGCGTCCCGCACTATCCAGAATAGCCACTTGCTGGTTGGTTTTTCCATGAGTACTGGTTCTAAAAGCATCTCCTGCCTTATAATTCAGCGATGAAGCATCGACATCCAGTCCTTTAGCTGCACGAATCCAGCCCTTTTCTGAAAGAATAACAGTGATGGGATCGGCACCGACTAAATCAGTTTCTTCCATTGCTTTTGCAATGCCACGACTGACTATGGGGGAACGTCGTGCATCGCCATGTTTTTTGACTGCAGCTTTTAATTCCTTCTTTATCAGAGTTTTCATACGTTGACGTGAACCCAAAGTGGTTTTCAGCCAGTCGGCCTCAGTCTGAAGCTCTTCCTGCTCCTGGCGGATTTTCATTTCTTCCAGTTTAGCCAGGTGACGCAGCTTCAGATTTAATACCGCTTCAGCCTGAACATCAGATAAACCAAAGGTTGCCATTAACACTGGCTTTGGCTTGTCTTGTGTGCGAATAATACGAATCACTTCATCAATATTCAAAAAAGCAATTAAAAAGCCATCCAGTAAATGTAAACGCTCATTAACTTTGTCCAGACGATACTGCAGACGTCTGCGCACGGTTTCAAAACGATACATAATCCATTCTTCCAGAATGGACTTCAGATTTTTCACCTGAGGCCGGCCATCCAGACCAATCATATTCATATTAACGCGATAGGTCTTTTCCAGATCGGTGGTAGCAAAAAGATGCTGCATTAATTGTTCGACATCAATCCGGTTGGAACGGGGAATAACAATGAGGCGGGTGGGATTTTCATGATCGGATTCATCTCTGAGATCAGACACCATAGGTAATTTTTTGGCCTGCATCTGAGCTGCGATCTGCTCTAATACTTTTCCACCGGATGTCTGATGCGGCAGAGCAGTGATAATAATATCATTACCTTCTTTCTCAAAACAGGCTCGCATACGAATTGAACCATGCCCTGTTTGATACATTTTAAAAATATCTTCTTTGGCAGTGATAATTTCTGCATTGGTTGGATAGTCAGGCCCTTCTATCACTGCACATAATTGTTCTAAAGTGGTGCTGGGAGAATCCAGCAGTAAAATACAGGCGGCTACAATTTCATTGAGATTATGAGCAGGTATGTCAGTGGCCATTCCCACAGCAATACCCGTAGTGCCATTTAATAAGATATGCGGCACCTGTGCCGGTAATAATCGTGGCTCATCGAGAGTACCGTCAAAATTAGGTTCCCAGTCAACTGTACCCTGCCCTAATTCATCCAGCAGCACTTCTGAAAAGAGTGATAATTTGGATTCTGTATAACGCATGGCGGCAAAGGATTTTGGATCATCCATAGATCCCCAGTTACCCTGACCATCCACTAATGGATAGCGGTAGGTAAACGGCTGAGCCATTAAGACCATAGCTTCATAACAGGCGCTATCACCATGCGGATGATACTTACCCAGCACATCTCCAACGGTTCGAGCCGATTTTTTGTATTTTGCCCCGGCTTTCAAACCCAGTTCGGACATAGCATAAATAATCCGCCGCTGTACAGGTTTCAGCCCGTCAGCAATATGGGGTAAGGCACGATCGAGAATGACATACATGGAATAATCCAGATACGCCTGCTCGGTAAATGTTTTTATTGGAAGATATTCAACACCATCTTCCTGGAAAAAAGTTTCTGACATAGATTTAAGTAATAATGGTTAATGGGTTTATGGGTTAATACAAACTATCTTCTTTATGGAAACGGATTATAATACATTTATCCCCACTTTGGGTATAACCTTTCACAGCTTAATTGAGCAGCATTCATGGAATATTGGCAAATACTATTATTAATCATAGTCGGCACATTTGCCGGATGGATTAATGTCATGGCCGGCGGCGGTTCCTTATTAACTATTCCAGTCATGCTGTTTATGGATATCCCTGCTCCGGTAGCGAACGGAACTAACCGTATTGCTATTTTAGCTCAGAATATTGTCGCTGTTTATGCTTTTTTTCGTAATGGTTTCTCCGATATAAGGCTCAGTATTACCCTGTCTTTAGCAGCGTCTTTCGGGGCAATATGGGGTGCCTGGTTAGGAGTCTTTCTGCAGGGTGTCTGGTTTAATCGCATGCTTGCCGTGGTCATGCTTGCTGTTATTATTCTTATGGCAACGGAAAAGAAAAAACCCGTTACAGCATCTAAAAACCAGCAGCCTAAAAACTGGCTGCTGGGACATATTCTTATGGTGGGTGCCGGTTTTTGGGGAGGGCTTATTCAAGTAGGGGTAGGTTTTATTCTTATGCCAATACTGCATAAGGTCATGGGCTTTGATCTGGTACGAGTCAATATGTATAAAGTGGCTATTGTACTGAGCTTCACCATCGTGGCCCTGTTTATTTTTGCTTCACAACTGGAGTTAATCTGGTGGGCCGGCCTGGGTTTAGCCCTGGGTAATTCAATCGGCGGCTGGTACGGTGCTCACAGCACCATTCATAAAGGTGAAGCATGGATAAAAGTAGTGCTGTATGTTGTACTGAGCTGTTTTATTATGAAATTGTTATTTTTTTAGGCTCATCACACAATTGCATACTTATAGTCTTCTTTACAACAGGAAGAGACAGTTATAAGTGGTAAGTGGTAAGGAAAATCAAGAGATAAAAGCAATCATTCAAATCACAGGTTTATTGTACCGTTACCCCTGATTATTCTTTTGATTTTTCTTAAAACTTAGCACTTACCACTTACCACTTAAAACTGTCTCTTTCGGTTGTTATTCTGTCATATAAAAAGTCTGCTTAATTAAATCCCATCAAACCGGGCAGCCATAAAACAATGCCAGGTACTGCAATTAATACTGCAATGGTGATCACGTCAGCAATAAAAAAAGGCGTGACACCTTTGAACACATCCTGTACGGAACATTCGGGTCTGACACCGGCCACGACAAAACAGTTAAGTCCAATGGGGGGAGTTATTAAACAAATTTCGGCCATTTTTACCACGATAATACCAAACCAGATCGAGCAGCCTACTCCGGATACACCAAAAGCAGAATCAGCAGCAGTAACGGCTTCACCACCATTTAAGGCAATAACTGCCGGGTAAACCACCGGGAGCGTTAATAACAACATACCGATGGCATCCATAAACATACCTAATACGGCATAAGCCAGCAGAATCATAATCAGCGTCATCATAGGGCTTTGATCGAGACTGGTGATCCACTGTGAAAAAGCACCCGGCAGATCGGCAAAACCTAAAAAACGGACATAGAGTAATACACCCCAGATAATGGTGAAAATCATGACCGTGAGTTTTGCTGTTTCCATTAAGGAGTCACGCAGTTCTTTCCATCGCATACCTTTGTAAACAGCAATACAGAGAATCAGAAAGGCACCCAGAGAACCGGCTTCAGTCGGGGTTCCGACACCGCCGTAAATGCACACCATAATAATAGCAACGACGAAAAAAATAGGCATTGCCCCGGGCAGGCTTTCAAAACGTTGTTTCCAGCTGAAGCCAGTGACAGGCGGGCCAAAATTTTTTCGCGTGCTTGCCAGAAAAATCACCAGGCCAGCGTATATAACCGCAGACACTGCACCGGGTAAAAATCCTGCCATCAGCAGTGCACCCACATCCTGCTCAACAATAATGGCATAAATCACCAGGATAGCCGAGGGTGGAATCAATGAAGCC
>DAOVUE010000341.1 GCA_030632745.1 Pseudomonadota bacterium
AAACTGGCACTGGCAATTAGAGGATACAGAAGATGCATTGGAAACTCTTATGCAGCTTCAGACTCTGAGCAAGGACATTGAACTGCAATGGCCTCAGGGTGAAATATTAAAGCTGAATAAACAGCAGCATCTGAAACAGATGCAGGTTTTTTTGCGTAAAAAACGCGACTGGTTTGAATTAGAGGGTCAGTTGAATCTGGATGATGGTCAGATTATTGAGATGCAGGATCTATTGCACTTAATCAGTGCTTCACCCGGACGTTTTATTAAATTAAAAGAGGGTGATTTTCTGGCTCTGACAGAGGAATTAAGACAACGGCTGTCACAATTACAATTTATGGGTGAGCAGAGACAAATTCATGCTTTAGCGGCACCTTTAGTCGATGAATTAACCGCTGGCATGAAAGTTAAAGCGGGCAAGCAGTGGCAGACCCTATTACAAAATGCTGAGCAGGCTAAAAATTATGCACCACAATTACCCTCTACTCTGCAGGCTCAATTACGTGATTATCAACTGGATGGTTTTAAATGGCTGGCTCGATTAGCACACTGGGGAGCGGGAGCCTGTCTGGCGGATGATATGGGGCTGGGAAAAACTCTGCAGGCACTGGCCTTGATTTTAACCCGTGCTGCACAGGGCCCCACCCTGGTTATTGCACCTACCTCAGTTTGTTCTAACTGGCTTGATGAAGCCGCTCGCTTTGCACCGACCCTGAAGGTAAAACGTTTTGGTGATACTTCTGTGGCTAAAAATCGTCAAAAAATGTTAGATGAAGTGGAATCATTTGATTTAGTGGTGTGTAGTTATGGTCTATTGCAGTCACAAGCTGAAAAGCTGGCTCAGGTTAAATGGCATACTATTGTTGCTGATGAAGCACAGGCATTTAAAAATAGTCAAACTAAACGTTCTAAAGCAATAATGGCTTTGCAGGGCGATTTTAAAATGATCCTCAGTGGTACCCCCATAGAAAACCATCTGGGTGAATTATGGAATTTATATCGTTTTATTAATCCCGGGCTGCTCGGTTCTATTGAACACTTTAATAAGCAGTTTGCCTCACCCATTGAAAATAATCAGGATAATTTTCAAGCTAAAGAAGCCGGCACCCGGCTGAAAAATCTCATCAAACCTTTTATCTTAAGACGTTTAAAAACGGATGTCTTAACTGAGCTGCCGGCACGTACAGAAATCACTGTACATGTTGAACTGAGTAAAGAAGAGACAGCACTCTATGAAGCCTTACGGCGCCAGGCAGTGGAGAAGTTACAGGAAACTGACAGTGATGGCCCGGGGCAGCAGCGCATAAAAATATTAGCAGAAATTATGCGTCTGAGACGAGCCTGCTGTCATCCTAAACTGGTGATGCCGGAGGTTGATTTCCCCGGCTCAAAACTTCAGGCATTTGCTGAGATTGTTCATGAGTTAAAAGAAAATCATCATAAAGCATTAGTCTTTAGCCAATTTGTGGGACACCTGGCTATTATCCGGGAGTTTCTTGATCAACAAAAGATCAGCTATCAATATCTGGATGGCTCTACCACACAGAAAAAACGCAAAATCGCCATTGATGCTTTCCAGGCAGGTGAAGGCGATCTTTTTCTTATCAGCTTAAAAGCCGGGGGATCTGGAATTAATCTGACGGCTGCAGATTATGTTATTCACATGGATCCCTGGTGGAACCCTGCGGTAGAAGATCAGGCTTCCGATAGAGCACATCGAATAGGCCAAACCCGTCCCGTAACTATTTATCGACTAGTTACTCAGGGGACCATAGAGCATAAAATTGTGCAGCTTCATCAGCAAAAACGTGAACTGGCAAACAACTTGCTCGAAGGCAGTGAAATGAGCGGCAAAATGTCAGTGGATGATATGTTTGATTTGATTAAGGAAAGCTATTAACTCTTCTTACTAAGGGACTACACCAACGAGAATTAAATAACGGTTAAAATGCCTAAAGTTAAAATTGATAAACTTCTAATTGACGCAATTGATCAGCAGATTATTGATACCGGTTGTTATCAGTCAATCGAGCTGTTATTACGTATGGGGATACTTCCCTATAGTGAATATGAACGATGGCGCAGAGGTGAAATAACGTATCTTGCAGATGTTTTTACGCATCCGGAACATATTCATAAACTGCTTGAACAGGCCGATGTTTACATACACTCGTTAAATATGCTGGCAGAACCCGTGCTCATGCAGCAATGGATACACGGTGGTGTACAAAGTAAGAGCGGCAATCATTTAAAATTTGCTGCTGAGAGGAGTCCGTTACTGAACAAACTGGACGTTCAATATAAACGCAAAACAGATGCCGGACAAATGGATTTGTTCTTTGATAATCAATCATTAATTATTATTAAAGAGCTTAAATTATCATTGATAGCACGCGATATCCGCGCTGCGGGTGTAAAACTCCATGAACTCTATACGCTTGAACCTGAGCATGAATTTTATTCCCAGGCAAAAAATTTACTGGATGCTCTGGTTGATGCTCTTGAAGAAAATCAAATCTGCGATCCTGAGAAAGAAATGAATTATTTGCTGACCGTGCTGCATCCTCTGGCAGAAAAAGCACTCTCAGGACAAGAGCGGGATTATATGTCATTGTTTTGGCAGCGTTTGGTCAAGGTTATTGATGATATGACTTATGCTGAGAAGAAAGCGGATACTGAGCAGAAAAAAGGGGCAGCAGATGATTATGCATATAGAATGCATAGTTCTTTTTGTTATCAGCAAATACCGGATTGGGAAGCTGTTATTCATAGTATTGAACAAACTATTGACGCTAGAAAAAAACCTCTATTGTTAACCCGTCTTGTTTTGGCTTTGCAAAAAACAGGGCGGCGGGAAGCTTATATTCAGGCAATCTGTGACTATTGCTGGCAGTTTTTTACACTACAGCAACAGCCTCCGGTTGATATGGACAGTGTGTTAAGCTGCCACTGGCATGAGTTTCTGGAATTAGATGAAGTATGGGGAATGGAGCATTTTCCTGCCTGGCTATTGATAAAGGAGCCGGGATTAGCTCATCATTTATGTGCATACACGACTG
>DAOVUE010000268.1 GCA_030632745.1 Pseudomonadota bacterium
AACTGCAGAAGCTCCTGCTGTCAGACCAGTTTTTATGAAGTCCCTGCGACTCTTGCTCTTGCTCTTGCTCTTGCTCTTGCTCTTTCGCCCCCAGAGAGAGAATGACGTAAGAGTGATTTGGAGTGCGGGCTTATGTTTCAGGGGATTGTAAAAACAAGGATGTTTTTACATAGCGGGCCACGGATGGCCTTGAAGCGTCCTCTGAAACATAAGCCTGTATTCCGAGGCACGTATTGCCAAGCACCATTCCCGAACGGCTCCTATGGTTGTAAAGAAGACCAAAGATACGCAATAATGTGAAGAACCTAAAGATAACAACAAGGTATAGAACAAATCACTAATGAATAATAAACTATTAACCAAAGCCGTCCAGCAGGGTATTATTAATAATGAGCAGGCAGTATCTCTGCTGGAACTGTTTGACGCTGAACAGACGAAGGCTGGTGTTATAGCGAACTCTGGTCCTGCTGAGAATTCTGATCCTGCTGAGAACAGTGGCGAACAGTTGAAATTTATTCGCAGTTTTGGTGATGTATTTATTGCTCTGGGAGTCCTGCTGCTGGCACTTACCAGCAACCAGCTTGCCGTAAGTACAAGCTATCAGATTACAGCTATAGTTTTCTTCTTTGTAATTGCCGAGTGGCTGGTAGGCCATAAGCGTCTGGTTTTGCCCGGCATAACCATACTATTATCTATACTCTATTTTGTGAATGAAGTGGCTGATACCACCTCCGTTGTCAACTCCATTCCCATAGCGGGGGATTCATTAGATGTTTTCTTTATGGTGATTGCTGCTCTATTGTTTTACGCTCGTTATAAAATGCCGTTCAGTTTATATCCGGTTGCAGTGGGGTGTATCTATCTAAGCATTGAACTGTCAGGTATTAATGCCATAGAACATCCCTATATCTTTATTGTTTTAGGTCTGATCGTCTTTGCCGCGGCGATGTGGTATGACTCAAGGGATACCCTTCGGCTTACAAATCTGAGTGATAACGGATTCTGGCTGCATCTGTTAGCAGCACCGCTGATAGTGCACGGGGTGATGGTGAGTTTATTCTTTTCAAAGCATAGTGATGGTCTGCAGAGCAATAGTTTCTATCTGCTTTTATTGTTTATACTGTTCTTTTTTATTGCCTTGTTTGTGGATAGAAGAGCAATAATGGTATCAAGTTTTGCCTATGCGCTCTATGCTGTTGTTAAGTTTTCATATCAGCAATTTGCTCAGGTTGATAATTTGATCTGGTTTATCTTTATGGGGGTTGGATTATTTATTATCTTCTTTGGAACCTACTGGTATAAGATAAGAAAACTGATATTTTCCCCCATATCATCATTAAAAATCTGCAAATTAGTACCGGATTTTGATATCAAGTAATAAACTACCCACTACCACTACCCACTACTAACTACTTATATATACCCGCATCGCTTCAGCCAGAAGGGTATGACAATTAGTTCTCCTAATACGGCAGGGATACTGATGCGATTATTATACATAATCAGTTCAGTTGATAAGGGCCAGAAGAGCCAGATAATCAGGGCAACAATAAATGCACTGATATAAGTTTTCCCCAGGCATCTTATTGCATCACAAAAACTTTTATCTTCTGGCGCGAGAAAACGAGCCATAAGTAACCATTGCGCCACAGTAATAATGATTTGGATTGGAGCATTGATTAAAAAAGCCAGAATGACTGCATCTACTATGGTATAAATGAGAGTAATGAATTCACTGCTCATTTAATTTTTGCCAAATCCCTTAAGGTGTTTGTCCCATTAAAAATTCAAGTAAGGCTTTTTGAGCATGCAGACGGTTTCCTGCTTCATCCCAGACAACACTTTGTTTACCATCAATAACTGAAGCACTGACTTCTTCACCGCGATGAGCCGGCAGGCAATGCATGAAGACAGCATCCTTGTCAGCCTGTGCCATTAGTTTGTCATCAACAATAAATCCCTTAAAGGCTTTTTCACGACGAGCCTGTTCTTCTTCCTGTCCCATAGAGGTCCAGACATCAGTGACAACCATATCTGCATTAGCGGCTGCTTCCATAGGATCACGAATAATTTCAACCTGATCCGCAGCGGCGTCAAAAACAGTTTGATCGGGATCATAACCTTCAGGACAGGCAATTTTTAAATTAAAGCCCCACTGACGTGCAGCATTGATATAAGAATGACACATATTATTGCCGTCACCTACCCAGGTGACCGTTTTGCCTTCAATATTGCCGCGATGTTCCTGATAACACTGCATATCGGCCAGTAATTGGCAGGGGTGGTACATATCGGTCAAGGCATTAATAACAGGGACTGATGAGTATTGAGCAAAAGTTTCTAACTTTTCATGCTCAAACGTTCGAATCATGATTATATCAACCATTTGTGATAGAACCCGGGCACTGTCTTCAAGGGGTTCTCCACGGCCTAATTGAGTATCTCTGGAGGAAAGAAATAATGCACCGCCGCCAAATTGAACCATACCCGTTTCAAATGATACCCGGGTTCGGGTGGATGATTTTTCAAAAATCATACCCAGCATACGGTTTTTTAAGGGCTCGTAGATATCTCCGGCTTTTTGCATTTGTTTAAGAACGACGGCACGATCGGTCATTTTTTTTAGTTCATCGCTGGAAAAATCCATTAAAGTTAAAAAGTGGCGTAAAGTGTTTTCAGTTGTCATTCTATCTCTCCTGCCGGGCAGGTTATGTTATATAAATTAGGTACTTGCAAAACTGCTCTTAGCTTCCCCCTTTTTCAAAGGGGGACTGAGGGGGATTTTTCTTTTGAGTTTAATTTATTGAAATATATCAATATTATTTTAAAAGTAAAATCTCCCCTAACCCCTCTTTACGAAAGAGGGGAATTTTGCAAGTACCTCAAATGTTTATTAATTTTTTCTACTTATGCGACAAACTCAATAATGAGTTCAGAGACAATGCTTATGATTTCATCTGCTTCTTCATCAGTAGTGATTAATGCGGGAAGTAAACGCACGACACTATCTGCAGTCACATTGATCAGCAGCTTTTTATCCAGCGCCTGTTTGACCAGTTCGGTGCAGGGGCGATCGAGTTCAATGCCAAGCATTAATCCTTTACCGCGAATATCCAGCACAATATTTTTTTCAATTAAAGCCGCTAATGTTTTTTTAAAGCGGCTTTGAAAGTAATTACCGAGTTCAAGAGCCCGTTGGTCCAGAGCTTCATCTTCCATTGTTTTAAGCGTAGCCAGTGCAGCAGCACAAGCTAAAGGACTGCCGCCGAAAGTAGAACCGTGAGTTCCCGGAACTAAAATCTCAGCGGCTTTACCTTTAGCAATACAGGCGCCAATCGGGAAGCCATTGCCCAGACCTTTTGCCAGAGTCATAACATCCGGGACGATATGACTATGCTGCCCGGCAAACCATTTTCCGGTACGACAGACTCCGGTTTGAATTTCATCCAGAATCATTAAATAGTCTTTTTCATCACAGAGCTGACGAATTTCCTGCAGATAAGATTCAGGCGGGGTAGCTAAACCGCCTTCGCCCTGAATAGGTTCGACCATAATCGCCACAACACTGGAATTACATGCCTGTTTAATGGCATTGATATCATTAAAATCAACATGTATAAAACCCGCGACCAGCGGTTCAAATCCTGCCTGGACTTTAGGATTCCCGGTCGCAGATAAAGTGGATAGGGTTCTGCCGTGAAAACTTTTGTTGGTAACAATAATAGTGGGCAGATCAATATTTTTTTCAT
>DAOVUE010000278.1 GCA_030632745.1 Pseudomonadota bacterium
ATACGCTGGCGAAGGGCGAACCATTACCTGACGGTGTTAATTTTAAAAATCGCTTTATTTATTATGTGGGTCCGGTTGATGCGGTAAAAGGCGAGTCTGTTGGCCCCGCAGGACCCACTACATCGACAAGAATGGATAAATACACAGAAACCATGCTGGCTGAAACAGGCTTAATCGGTATGGTCGGCAAGGCTGAACGAGGCCCTATTGCTATTAAGGCGATTAAAAAGCATAAGGCTGTCTATCTTATTGCCGTAGGCGGGGCTGCTTATTTAATATCTAAAGCTATTGAAAAATCAAAGTGTATTGCCTATAAAGAATTAGGTATGGAAGCTATCTATGAATTCACAGTCAGGGATATGCCTGTTACTGTTGGAGTTGATGTGCAGGGTGAATCAGTACATCAGACAGGGCCGCAAAAATGGCATCGCCTGATCCAGCAATCTTAGCCAGGGGCACTTCTTTCAGGGCGCACCCCAAGGGCACTTCCTTCGGGGCGTAGAGCCGTTGCATGCAACGTCTTAGTTTCTTAATTGCGCAGTATTTTAACCGTTGCCTGACCAATTCCTTTAACAGCCAGTAATTCTTTATCAGTGGCATTGTCAATCGCTTTTCTGCTATCAAAACCAGCTTCTGTTAATACTTTAACAAAATTTGCTTTCAGGCCCGGGAACTCATCTGCAAGAGATTTAGTCTCTGGCTCTGGCTTTGGCTCTGGCTTTGGTGCAGTTGTTGTTGCTTGTTTGGGTTTTTCCGGTTCTACAGGCTGTTCTTCCTGGCTTGTTTCACTAATAGTCTCGTTAATAGTTTCACTAATAACAGGTTTGGCCGCAGCAGGTTCTTCCTTAAGCTTTTCTGCAACTTCAGGTGTTGGCTCTGGCTCTGGTTCTGGTTGTGAAACCGGCTCTGGCTTTGATTTTTCTGCTGCTGGTGCTGGAGTTTCTGCCGCCTGAGCCGGCGTTGTGTTTAATAATGAATTATTTGAAGCAGCAGGTCTGTCTTCATTGATACCCAGTAATTTTAAAAACCAGCTAAACATAATTAATTCCTATTCTGAAGCAATAAAACAACGAAAGCTGCCATACATGAATAAACTAACAGCAAAGGTATAGCAATAATAATGAATCTAACAAACCGCATTGTGGCTGTTATTTCAACACTATTCATTGACTGATATCAATAAACTGCCTGATAACAGAACTAAATACTTATAACTTGAATGGTTAATCCTAAATAAATCAGTTGGATCGCACCCCAAGGGCACTTCCTTCGGGGCATTGGACGCTCGCAGTAGATTCAACTGATTTATTTAGGTTTATAGTTGAACAGTAAAAAAAATTCACTCATCCTGATAATAGTAATCATATTTATTCAATAAACCCATCATAAAACTCCAGGCCTCATTATATGACAGGCCGCTATTATCCGGAATAATTATTTTTACGTAGAGATCGCGTTGATATTGTTGTTTGAGTTTATCCAGCTTTTGATGCATAGCTTCATATGATAGTGTCTGGTAGGCTTCATTGTTTGAGGCTCGAAATTGAATTATTTCTTTGTCTGCTATTTTTTCATAGCGCACTTCAACCACATGCTTACCAATAGCAGAACGTGAGGGTCTGATTAATTGATTATATTTAATTTCAAGCTCTTTATACTCATTAGTCAAAGTAGAATGCTGCTGCCGGGCATTGACAGCCTGTTTTTCATAGTGACTGATATGCTCCACGTATTGTTGATTTTTCTGGTTTAAAGTATCCAGTTCCTGCTGCTTAACTGAAGCAGCCAAATGTTGTTCCTTCAAATTACGCTCGATTCTGGATAACTTCATGGCTTGCTCATCAAATTGAAGCCGCAGATCATTTTTTGTACTGATGATATGAAGAAGCTGCTGTTTTAATTCGGAAATATCATCGCTTCTTGATTGAACAACCCGCTGAAGTTCTTTCTGCAGCAAATTCATATCGGTTAATTGTTTGTCTTGTTCCACAATTAACCGATCACGCTGCTTTGCACTTTCTTTTGCCTGCATTAACTGCAGCCGCATCATGGATAACTCTGACTGAGTATGTGTGAGAGTTTCCTCCAGAGTGGCATTTTCTGCGGAGGTTTGTTTGATGGTTTCTGCTGTGCGTCGCTCAGCTTCCATACTGCTTTGCAGCTTACGGGAAATTTCCTGGCGTTTGCTTAGACTGTCTTCTAATTCCTGAGAAGTCTTTTGTTGTTCAGCAATACTGTCTTTCAGGCGTTGAGAAATTTTCTGTTCTACAACGATACGGGTTTGCAGTTCTGTAACCAGTTCCCAGTTTTTTACAATCAGAATACTGGTGGCAATAAGAAAAATCATCACCACTACGGTCATGATATCCGTAAAAGACGGCCAGAAAGAATCTTCTACCAAATGAGCATGATTTTGTCTCAGGTCAATAAAACCATCATTCATGACTATTGATCCAGTTGATCCGGTTTTTCAGGTAAACGGAAACCCTGTCTCAGTATAGCTTTCATTTCTGACATATCGTCTGCTATACCATTGATACGCTCATCATATTGAGTTGTTATACGATTCACATTGTCTGCCACCTGCAGATATTGTTTTTGTGAGAGCTGCATATTGGCAACGGTTTGACGTAATGATTTTATCAGCTCAACCAGCTGGTGATTCATATTTTCATTTTTAACTGAAAAACGAGGTATAAGATGCTGAGAACTAATCTGTTCAATTGCACTGAACAGATTAGTCTGAACGTCAGTGAGTTTGAGATAAAAATAACCGAAAAATATATAGCAGACAATTGCTGTAGTGGTGGTTGATAAGGCTGTTGACATGCCATGAATGACCTGTCCCATGCCACTGATGCCGTCATTTTCTATTAAACTGGAAGCACCTGCCAGGGCGATTGAAAGTGAAATGATGGTACCAAATACACCCGTTAGGATTAATATATTGGACACAAAGCGGGGCAGACTTAAGCGGGTACTTTCTGAAGCGACCATGGTGGCTGCCAGGGCACTTTGATTAATTGTCGCCTGTTGACGATAAATGTTCTGCATAGAAACAAAACGATTATAAATCAAACTTTTTTTATGAATGGATTCCAGGGGAAGCGGATTATCCCGGTTCACATTGATAAGAAAACGTCCTATAGCTCTTTCTTCACGCCAATAGTAGAAAAGAGAGGAAATAAGTTTGGCCATCCCCAAAGCGAATAAGGCAATAATAAAGCCGTTAATGAAAAAACCGGTATTGGTTAATTGATTCTTTAAATACACATTTTGAATATAATCAAAATTATAAAAAATCATAACGGCAAAAAGAATGCTCACGACAATGAGCCGTAAAAGAATATTAAAACTATAATTGCTTTTAAACTGTATCATTATTAAATAATATACTAATGTTGGTCATAAAAAACAACTATACTACTAATTATTCTATTATGCTATGGTAAATGCCAAATCCCTTATGGACTAGCCGTTGAGGAAGACACACTTGCGTGGCCATAAGTCCCTTTACGGATATTACCAAAGGCCAGTTCAGGGAGACTGTAAAACATTCCCCGACCTGCCTGATAGAGTCCATCACCACCATCGGCAGGCAGAGTAAAAATAGCCATACCTCCATACAAAAGGGCATAGGAAAAATTCAGTATCCCAATAACAGGGCGAAGCAGCAGGGCATCATCTGTGAAAAAAAGGAATGGGG
>DAOVUE010000112.1 GCA_030632745.1 Pseudomonadota bacterium
AATGGTGCGTAGTGATTTATTTGATGTGGCCGCAGAAGCAGGAATGGGACATATTGAGTTGGCGCATTGGGCTGATTTGATTATAATTGCACCCGCGACAGCCAATACCATTGCTAAAATTGTTCACGGTGTGGCGGATAATTTACTAACCACTTTGTGTCTTGCCAGTCAGTCTCCGTTACTGATTGCTCCGGCAATGAATCAGCAAATGTGGGCTCATCAAGCAACACAGGAAAATATCAGCAGGCTTGCAGCACTATCATCAACCTTTATATGCGGTCCAGCTGCGGGCGAGCAGGCGTGTGGAGATACCGGTTTAGGCCGTATGGAAGAGCCGCAGACCCTATTAGAACATGCTGCTAATGCCCTGCTATTATCCCATTCCTGTTCTCCCGAAAGGGCTGAACTACTAAAAGGAAAGCGTGTACTTATTACCGCAGGACCTACTATTGAGGATATTGATCCAGTACGTTATATCAGCAATCGCAGTAGCGGCAAAATGGGCTATGCAATTGCTCAGGCTGCAATAAATGAAGGGGCTCAGGTGCAATTGGTGAGTGGACCTGTGAGCATTAAAAGTCCGCAAAATGCTCAACTTTATAAGGTGAGAAGTGCTCAGCAAATGCATGAAATCGTATTGAGTCTGGCTGCATCTGCTGATATATTCATTGCCACCGCTGCTGTTGCTGATTATCGCCCGCTCACTAAAAAAACGGAAAAAATTAAAAAAGAGACGGAAAACCTCACTCTTGAGTTGATTAAAAATCCGGATATTTTATCGGATGTAGCCGCTTTAGCCAATGGACCTGTGACCATTGGTTTTGCGGCAGAAACCAATGATCTTGAACACTATGCTATTGATAAGCTTAAGCGGAAAAAACTGAATATGATAGCGGCTAATCAAGTCGGTGATACAAAGGGCTTTGAGAAAGAAAATAATGAATTAAATTTATTTTGGTATAAAGGCAGTAGTGAAACTCAAGACGGAGTTTTGCTGGCAAAAAAATTACCTTTTGCCAGCAAAAAATACCTGGCACAACAGTTAATTGAACATATTGCCAAAACTTTTTGCACGCAATCCAGCAAAAAATAAATCACCGTAGAGACGCTGCACGCAGCTTCTTTAAGCAAAACAAAGGATAATGATCTGTATGAACGAAGTTGATATAAAAATTTTAGATTCCCGGGTAGGTAATGAATTTCCATTACCGGAATATGCCACAGATGGTTCTGCAGGCATGGATTTAAGAGCAATATTGGATGAAAGCATGGAATTGGCACCTGGAGAGACTTTACTGATTCCAACGGGTATTGCCATTCATATTGAAAATAATAACATGGCCGCTATGATTTTACCCCGTTCAGGATTAGGGCATAAGCATGGCATCGTTTTGGGAAATCTGGTGGGATTGATAGATTCTGATTATCAGGGACAACTTTTTGTTTCCTGCTGGAATCGCGGCAATAAAGGTTTTACTATTAAACCCGGGGAACGTATTGCACAATTGGTTTTTGTGCCAGTTATTCAAGCTCAATTTAATATTGTTGAAGCGTTTGATCAAAGCCACCGGGGAGAGGGTGGCTTTGGTCATACAGGCAGCCACTAACATATCCAAACTACTTGGAAATTCTGGAATTCAGGCAGTTGAGAGATGCCGCTATTCAAGTCATGAAGTCGCATGATTAGCCTACCTAATTAAAGACTTCATAACGCCGAAGAGTGGTATTTATCGGCTGACTGAAACCTGAATTTTCAGGTAGATTGGGTATATATTAAAGTAACAGCATTTATGAATAAAATAACAGATAAAATCCAGTCAATAAATAATTCGCCAGCAAAGAATAAACAAAAGGCGGCAGTGGGGCGAAACAATCAATTTAAATTATTGAGGAAGGCTTTTGCTGCTGTAATTCTTTTTATCTCCGCATGGTGGTTATTGAGCGCTGCATTTGATGCAAAAACAAAAATAGATGATCAATATCATCAGCAACTAAAAGCGGATGCAAAAATAGAACTCAATAATATTTTAAAACAAACAGTATCCGCTTTGCAGCAGCAAATAAAAAAATTTAAAGCGGTTATAAATGATGATAAAAATCTTGCAATGTTTTCTAAAGCATCACAGCATGATGCTTTAATAACAAAACTTAAAGCAGTGTTTGACGGTTCAATTACACTGCAGATTGTATCTGCAGACTATGCAGTTGATGAAATTATTGCTAATCCTGATCTGGGATATAGTGCTTTATTTTTATTGAATGAATTAAAAAAAGTAAAAAATGATCCTTCAACTCAGCTATTGCGGGCTCAGCTGTTAAAGATTGAAGTACATCAGCTTGAAAATAAAAACTCTAAATTATTACTGGTACGTAAAGTCGTCAGAAACAATATCACAATAGCTTATATTGTGGCTAACTTATCAACTGATTTTTTCTCCAGCTTAACAAAAGACTATAATGCTCAGAAAGGTTATCTTGAGATAACACAACGTTATTCGTCCACCTCATTGATGTTGATGAAAAAAGGGGATGCTTCTCTAAGGGCAATGCCTGTCAGTGTTTCAGAAAAAATGAAAGAGGCTCCATGGTTTTTTAGATTCTGGACTGCAGAGCAGAAAAATGAAGCTCCAATATTAATTTTTTACCTGTCTTTTATTTATGTGGCCTTAGCTATACTGGCTATTGTTTCTGCTATTGTGTTATTAATTTCTTCCCTGAGACAATATCAAAAAATAAATGAAGCGGATGTTTCAGCTGTTACACACGATCCATATAATGAAAATGAGCAGGAAGGTTTTTTAACTGAACTGCAGAAAAAAACAGGACTAGAGGAAAATCAGCCTGTAAGCAGCAAAACACACACACTGAATAAAAACGTTGTTGATAAAGAAGCAGAAAGACTGATTCAGATCGCGGATACTATTTTTAGAGCATACGATATAAGAGGTGAGGTGGATGAGTATATAAATATAAAAATAGTTTATAGAATTGCCAAAGCGATTGCCCGGGAAATGAGTGAGCTGGGGCAGAGTAAAATAGCCATTGCCTGCGATGCTCGTATTAGTAGTCCTGAATTAATTAAAGTCGCTATTAATGCCCTGTTGGAGTGTGGTATTAAAGTGCTTGATATCGGTTCTGTCAGCAGTCCGATTTTGTACTTTGCAGCACTGACAAAGGCTGATGGAAATGGAATTATGATTACGGCAGGTCATAATCCGGCCAACTATAATGGTATAAAAATTATGCTGTCAGGACATGCCTGTACAATGAGTGACCTGCAGCGATTAAAGAAAAACTTTCTCCATGAAAAAAGTGTTGATGAAAAAAGTGTTGATGGCGACGATGAAAAAGAGGCTATTGATATTGACATGTCAAGCTCTACTGGTGATGCTGACAAAATAGAACTTGATGTTATAGAAGAATATATCAGCAAAATAACGGGTGACGTGAAATTATCAAGACCTATGAAAATAGTGCTTGATACCGCTAATGCTATTAGCGGAAAATTTTCCAGCACTCTGTTTGAACGTTTGAATTGCGAAGTTATAATATTAAATCAAGCGATTGATGGTAATTTTCCGGCTCATGACCCTGATCCGGGGCGTCCGGAAAATATGCAGGAGTTAGTGGAAAAAGTAATTGAAGTTAAAGCTGATATGGGAATTGCATTTGATGGTGATGGTACTGGATTGGGTATAATTTCTTCAGAAGGAGAAATTATCTGGCCTGATAGGGTTCTTATGCTGTTAGCCAAAGACATGCTCTCCAGAAATGAAGCGGCAACCATTCTATTTGATGTAAAATCAACAGCTGCACTTGTTAATTATATTAATCAGCTGGGCGGCGAAGCATTAATGTGTAAAAGCGGCTACCCGTTTATTGAAAATAAATTAGTGGAAACCGGTGCCTTATTAGCAGGTGAAATGAGCGGGCATATTTTTTTCAAAGATCGATGGTTTGGTTTTGATGATGCGGCTTATAGTGCGGCTAGAATTTTAGAAATATTATCGTTGGACTTAAGAAAGTCCAGCCAGATTTTTGCCGAGCTGCCCAGTTCATTGAATACTCCGGAAATACTGATTGAAACAAAGGACAGGGCAATGATAATGGACAAAATTTTTCAGCAGCTCCGTTCGTCTAAAGACAGTTTTGGTGATGGTAAAATTATCACTATTGATGGAATTCGTGTTGAATATAGTGATGGCTGGGGGCTGGTTCGAGCATCCAATACCAGCAATAATCTGACTCTGCGTTTTGAGGCGGATAACGTTGAGGCTATACAACGTATTGCCGGTTATTTTAAAAATGTATTACAGACGGTTGCAGCGGAATTAAAAATTCCTTTTTAAACAGATAACTATGAGAAATTATGAGTATTAACAGACGTTCTGCGATGAACATTGCCCATGTATTAACCGAGGCACTACCCTATATCAGAAAATTTCAAGGGCGTACTATTGTCATAAAATATGGTGGTAATGCTATGACAGAAGAGGCTCTGAAGACTAGTTTTGCACGAGATATTGTGCTGCTCAAGCTGGTTGGATTAAACCCTGTTATAGTGCATGGCGGCGGACCGCAAATTGGACATTTATTAAAGCGTATAGGCAAAGAATCTGAGTTTATCGGTGGTATGCGTGTGACCGATAAAGAAACCATGGATGTTGTTGAAATGGTGTTAGGAGGACAGGTTAATAAGGAAATTGTTGCACTATTAAATTCTCATGGAGCAAAAGCAGTTGGCTTAACGGGTAAGGACGGGGCTTTAATCAGTGCTAAAAAAATGAAATTTACTCATCAGACAGAAGAAATGAATGCTCCTGAAATTATTGATATTGGACATGTAGGTGAGGTCAGTAATATTAATATCTCAGTTGTTGATATGCTGATTCATGGTGATTTTATACCTGTTATTGCACCTATTGGATTAGGTGAAAATGGAGAGTCTTATAATATTAATGCGGATCTGGTGGCAGGTAAAATAGCTGAAGAGCTGGGAGCAGAAAAGCTTATTTTACTCACTAATACCGAGGGCTTATTAGATAAAAATGAAAAGTTGCTAACCGGCTTGAGTACTGAAAGAGTCGATGAATTAATTGCTGATGGAACTATCTTTGGCGGTATGCTGCCAAAAATTCGCTGTGCTTTAGAAGCTGTACAGAATAAAGTCTGTTCTGCCCATATTATTGATGGCCGTGTTGAACATGCTGTGATGCTGGAGCTTTTTACTGATGAAGGAATTGGTACCTTGATTTTTGGTGATTGTGCAGAGAATATCAAATGAATACAACAACAAAGAATAAAACAACGACATCAGCTAAAAATAATAATCGCAAAGCACAAATTCTGCAGGCACTGGCTCGTGAGCTTGAGCTGAATCCAGGTAAAAAAGTAACGACAGCCAATCTGGCTAAAGCGGTGGGTGTATCAGAAGCAGCATTGTACCGGCATTTTCCCAGTAAGGCTAAAATGTTTGAAGCATTGATTGAGTATAGTGAAGAGGTTGTTTTTGGTTTAATTAAGCAGGTGCTTGATGAGCCGGGTGGTATATTGTCTAAAATTGAAAAAATTATGAGAATTGTGCTGAGCTTTTCAACAAAAAACCCGGGAATAACACGGATTTTATTAGGGGATGCACTGGTTGGTGAGCATGAACGTTTAAGAAAAAGAACGGATCAATTTTTTCAACGTATAGAAACGCAGTTGAGACAGGTGTTAAGAGAAGGTGAGTTGCAAGGACAATTAAAATACCAGGGTAATATGAGTCAGTTTGCAGAAATACTGAGCAGCTTTATAGAAGGACAATTGAGTAAATATGTCAGAACTCAGTTTAAAAATAAGCCGGATGAAAATTGGGTCGCTAAATGGCTGTTTTTTGTGAATAGCCTCAAGCCCAGTCATACTACAAGATAATTTTTTTAAACTCCGGCAGCAGATTGCTGACTTTGTCAGAGCGGCAGAATTGTTGTCC
>DAOVUE010000199.1 GCA_030632745.1 Pseudomonadota bacterium
CAAAACCTGTCGTCGAAGTGCTCTATCTAGACATGGCTAAACCCAATCTGAAACTCTAAAGTAATTATTATTATGAATAAACTGACTTATCCCTTAATGGCAATAACGCTGGCAAGTTCTGTTGCCTGTACTAATATGAGTAATGAAGAGCAGGGCACACTGACCGGTGGAGCTATTGGTGCTGTGGTGGGTGGTGGAATTGCAGCGGCTACCGGTGGAAATGGCTGGACTGGTGCTGCAATTGGTGCAGTTGCCGGCAGTGTTATCGGTAATATTAAAGGTAAAGAAGCTGATCAAGGCTATTAATTAAAAAATATTAAATTCCCTCAACCCCCCCCCTTTATTCTAAGGGGGAGATGTTGGCAGTCACAAAATAATTACATTTAGCTGCTTGTAGTAAATCGCTTGTAGTCGATCGTTTATGATTTGTAGTCTATAGTTTATAAAGCTCTAACAAAGGTATTGCAAAATATCGTTGTTGCTGTCCTTTGTAATGATTAATTACAACTATAACCCAATGGTACCTGCACCCCATCTTAATATATATTACGCAGCTGTGATTGAGTTTGGGGTATCAGGCTTTATTTATAAAAAGGAAAAGATATGTCTAAGAAAGAATCAAAGAAAGAAGCAAAGAAAGAGTCAAAAAAATTGTCTAATAAAGCTTATGAGAAAGAATTATATAAGCTTCAGGTTGAACTTTGTAAATTACAGGAATGGGTTGTAAAAGAAGGGAAACGGGTCATTATTCTCTTTGAGGGACGTGATGCGGCAGGAAAAGGCGGCACCATTAAGCGTATTCTGGATCGTACCAGCCCGCGTGTCTTTCGGGTTAATGCCGTGCCGGCACCCAGTGATCGTGAAAAAAGCCAAATCTATCTACAGCGTTATATCTCCCGTTTTCCAGCAGCAGGTGAAATTATATTATTTGATCGCAGCTGGTATAACCGTGCCAATGTTGAGCCGGTAATGGGATTTTGTACGGATGATGAATATGAGCGGTTTATGAAGAATATACCTAATTTTGAAAATTATATTATTCAGGATGGCATTATTCTTATTAAATACTGGTTTGAAGTGAGTATGGATGTACAAACTGAACGTTTTGAACAGCGTATAAGCGATCCCCGCAAACACTGGAAATTAAGCCCCATGGATTTGGAGTCTCATCGTCGCTGGTATGACTATTCACGAACTAAAGATCGCATGTTTAAGGATACTGATGTTAATTGGTCTCCCTGGCATGTTATCAATGGTGATAATAAAAAACAGGCACGCTTAAATTGTATCTCACATCTGCTGTCGCAAATACCCTATAAGTC
Organism: Pseudomonadota bacterium; assembly: GCA_030632745.1. Classification (GTDB taxonomy): domain Bacteria; phylum Pseudomonadota; class Gammaproteobacteria; order GRL18; family GRL18; genus GRL18. The sequence goes on from DAOVUE010000199.1 coordinate 1,323, forward strand.
ACTTAAGGTCAAGAAGCCTAAACTGCCGGATCGTCAGGATTCTGATGGCTATAAAGCACCAGACTATCCTTATAAATGGGTAAAAAACTATTATTAATCGCAGTTTCTTGCCATATATTTAATATCGTCTTTCCTGATAAGGGAATGACGATGTTTTGCAAGTACCTCATATGAAATATATTTATAACTAAATTTTAGGTGAAAAAATAACATGTATAGAGCTTCAAACTATATTGGTATTATTTTCTCTCTGTTGATCATTGGATGTTCAGCTGCCGGACATCATTATATCAACATTAATCCGCCTCCGTTTGGTGCCCAGTCTGTACCTGACCAAATCAATACTCTATTAATGAATACTGGTTTTGAGCGCATAGAGTTTAGTGCCAGAGTCCGTGACCCTAATGCCGATGCTACAGATTCCCTGAATATGAAAACAGGTACTGTGCTGGAATCTGCAGATAAGTTATTTATGCGTTATCAGCATAAGACTTATCCTGAATTATTGGTCAACGTCGCTGTAGGAAGGGATAAGGGTGATGTTAAGCTTGAGTTTTATGAGACCGACAGGAAAGAACTCAGCGTGGAAAGTCTTGCTATCTATAATCAATTTAAACAGAACCTGAAATCAGGTCTGTATGATGAAAATGATTTTACTGAAAGTTAATAGTGAGAGGTACTTGCATAACTGCTCTTAGCTTCCCCCTTTATCAAAGGGGGATTGAGGGGGATTATTTTGGATAAACTAAGTTATTGATATTTATATACTTAGAAATCCCCCTCTATCCCCCTTTTTAAAGGGGGAGGTAAAAAGCAAAAGAATTCGACGTTTTGCAAGTACCCGTAATATAAAAATTTTAATATCTGTTTGACGGCTTAAATATTATCAGCTTTAATAAGATGAGTTATCAATTAATAAAATCTAAAATTATGAAATACCATAGGAAGTTTACATGAGTACATCGACACCCGTTAATAATTCTTTGTTACACAGGCTTTTAGGCTATTTCCCTATTTTACAATGGCTGCCGCAGTATAAGTTTTCCTGGCTGCGTGCTGATATTGTTGCAGGCCTGACGGTATGGGCGGTTATGGTGCCGGAGTCTATGGCCTATGCCGGTATTGCCGGAGTGCCGGCTCTGGTCGGCTTGTACACTGTGCCTATACCCCTTATTGCCTATGCCTTATTCGGTACCTCACGCACCATGGTGGTTGGACCGGATTCAGCAACAGCGCTGATTTCAATGGGCACTGTAGGTGCAGTCGTTGCTTCACATAGCGGTGCGACTCAGGTGGCAGAATTTATTGCCATTACTTCAGCACTGGCACTGATAGTTGGTGTGATATTTCTGGTGTTAGGTCTGGCTCGTATGGGCTGGGTGGCCAACTTTATCCCCACACCGGTGATGAAAGGATTTATCCAGGGACTGGTATGGGTCACTATTATTGGTCAGATACCCAAGTTATTTGGTATCAGTGGTGAACATGGTAACTTCTTTGAACAGTTATTTGCCATCATTCCGGACATGGCCAACTTAAATCCAATAACCACTGCTATCGGACTGGGATGTTTAGTATTGATGGTAGTGATTAAGCGCTTTATTCCCCGCCTGCCGTCCGCATTAACGGCCCTGGTTATCTCTATTATCGTCGTATCACTATTTGATCTCAGTGCACAGGGTGTTTCTATCGTCGGTAAAGTCGAACAGGGGCTGCCGACACTGGCTATGCCGAAGTTTACACTGGAACAGTTACAGTTGCTGATACCGGGTGCACTGGCCATTGTGCTGCTCGGTTATGCTGAAACTCTGGGCGCTGCCAAGGCGGCATCGGCGAAGTCCGGCGGCAGCATCGATCCTAATCAGGAGCTGGTCAGTCACGGACCGGCTAATATTGGTTCAGCTTTCAGCGGTGGTTTTGTGGTGGTCGGCAGCTTGTCCAAAACCTCTGTTTCTATGGGGGCTGGTGGTAAAACACAGATGGCTTCACTGGTCAATGCACTGTTTGTTATTTTAACTCTGATGTTTCTATTACCGCTATTCACCAACCTGCCGCATGCAGCATTGGCAGCCATTGTAATTCATGCGATGTTGGGTCTGCTTGACTTTGCTTATCTTAAAAATCTTTGGAAGCAGTCACGCATGGAACTCAGTATTGCAATGGCTGCTTATCTCGCTGTGATGATTATCGGGGTATTGCCGGGCATGGGACTGGGTGTTGCACTTTCGATTATATTACTGATCTACCGTGCTTCTTCACCTCATAGTGCGGTTCTAGGCCGTGTACCCGATAGTAATGCATTTCGTGATGTCAGCCGCAGAAAGAATCTGCAGACTACACCGGGACTGCTGGTTTTTCGCTTTGATTCCAGCTTGTTTTTTGCCAGTGCAAATCACTTTGAAGCAGCCCTGCAGGCACGCATTAGTGCGGCTGAGGAGCCTGTCCGTCAGGTGCTGATTGATGCAGAGAGTGTTAATCTAATGGATTCGACTGCCACGGATATGCTGTTGAAGCTGCAGGTTGCTCTGCAGAAAAAAAGCATTGTACTGAGTTTTACCCGCGTACGTGATCCGATCAAAGACAGAATGGCTCTGGCAGGCGTTGTTGATGCTGTGGGGGATAATCACTTTTATGATACTGTTATTGAAGGTGTTGAGGCGTTTGGCAATAGCGAACAGGAGAAAACAAAATGAGCAAACTGAAATTTGATATTCCGGATGACTTTGACTGGTGTCCGGACAAGCCGGGGTTAATGCAGATATACAAATTGCTGGTGAAGGATCTCTCGCCTACTCAGTTTGCAACTGGAAAGACCGAAGTACAGTATAAAGCCGGGCGTATGAAAAAGAAGTTTACCGGTAAAGGGAAACTGCATGATTATTTACTGCTGCGTCCGGTGCCCGTAGTCAAACGCGGAAAAAAATTCTATCTGGTTGATCATCACCACCTGGTGCGAGCTTTGTATGAAGCATTAAATGATGAAGTGGGTGATGATCTTTTCGTTTATGTAAAAGTGATGTTTGACGGCAGCAGTCTGACCGAAACGCACTTCTGGAAGGCCATGTTCGAGAATCATTATGTCTATCTGTATGGTGCCGATGGCGGGGGACCCAAACCGCCGGAGGCTTTACCCAAGCATATCCGCGATATTGACTTTGATACCTATCGCAGTCTGGCCTGGCTGGTACGTGATCGGCATG
>DAOVUE010000015.1 GCA_030632745.1 Pseudomonadota bacterium
AGGTACTTGCAAAACTACTCAATACGTCATTCCTGCGAAGGCAGGAATCTAGAAATCAAAGACTTACAGTCAATAAATATGGATTCCCGCTAAAAGAATGCGGGAATGACGGAGTTTTGCAAGTACCTCTTATGTTTTTTTACTCATAGCATGTGCATAAACTGCGGGGCCATAGAGAGCTGTTTTGTCATTCATAATCACTTTAACCGGCATTGCCTTTAATAAATTTGTCATGCGTCCCTTATTGTAGAAGGCCTGCATAAATTGTCTCGATTGCAGACGCGTTATGATTTTTGGTGCAATGCCTCCGCCAAGATAAACACCGCCCCTGGACATAATTTTTAATGCATGATTGCCTGCTTCCCGGGCATAAAAATAAACAAACCAGTCCAGAGCTTGTTCACAAAGCTCATCTTTAGCCTCTAGTGCAGCCTTTGAAATTGCAGCAGCAGTATCACCCTCCCGCATCTGTTGTGCAAGCCAGTCAGGTGTCTGAGCATTATTATCAAGACATAAAAACTGATACAGGTTTTCCAGTCCCATACCCGAAACAATTCGCTCCCAGCTGACATGACCCTGATATTTTTTTTGCAAAAACTGATAGAGACAATATTCCTTATCACTAGTCGGGCTGAAATCAGCATGGCTGCCTTCTGAAGCAAAGGGGATATGCTGCGTCCCATCCCAAAACAAACCGGCTTCACCCAACCCGGTACCCGCAGAAATAATTGAGGCATTAGACCGGATATGCTCAGGTTTTGCATCACCCTGATTTAAAACAATAAAATCATTATCATCCAGAGCTGAAATTCCCCAGGCATTTGCTTCCATGTCATTAAGTAAACTCACGGACTGCCAGTTGAATTGCTGTTTAATTTTCTGCCCGTCAATGATCCAGGATAGATTAGTCATCTGACTATAATTATTGTGTACCGGGCCTGCCACGCCAAAACAGGCATGATCAAACTGCAGAATACTGGATTCTTTACCTAATTCTTTTACACCCTGTTGTATAAATTTTTCAATAATTTCTTCTAATGAGCTGAACTCCTCATTAATATTGCTTAACTCAAATAATGATTCAACACGATTCTGGCTGACTTCAAAAATTCCCAAATTGGTTTTAGTGCCTCCAATATCCCCTGCCAGAACCTTCATGGCTGCCTCTCATGATTATTTTTTAATAGATATAAAAATGATAATTGTACATTATTTTTATTAATTTAACTTGATCTTTATTTGATTATCCAGGGAGGTACTTGCAAAACTCCCTAACACGTCATTCCCCTGCATACGCTAGGGGGAGAGCTTACCCCCATCCTAACCTTCCCCCTTAAAGGGGGAAGGAACTAGAGCTGCACGGACTTATTGAGAAGTTACCAAAAACATGGATTCCCGCTTAAAGCTTGCCCCTGGCGAATGCAGGGGAATGCGGGAATGACGGAGTTTTGCAAGCACCTCTAAGGTTATTGTTTATATTCATTTAGCAAATCTTCTGCTTGTTTTGCACTGAGAATTTTCCATGGCAGAGGAAAAATACCCGCTACTTTTTGTTGGTATTTTCTATACACTATGCCGTGATAAGCAATCAATTTATGCTCTTCTAAGCGTGAACCGAAGATAAAGTAAGCGCTAACTAACGAATAAACCAGTAATTGTACTGTGGAAACATCTCTTGTCCAGATAATTACTAAAGAAAAAAAATACCAGGGATGCCGAACATAACGATGAAAAGGTGAAATATGAAAACTTTCCTGATCATGCACACTGGTATTATGCTCTTTTAATTGCCGTGTCCCCCAGAATTCAGACAAATCATAATGCCGCAGTGAAATAACAAAGCCGGCAACAGCCATTAATGCCAGTCCTGAAGTAATAACAAATCCAATTCCGTGCCATTGCCATAATGCTTCTCCCGGATATAAGACCATAATAACCAGTAATGGTATAGTCAAAATAACAGCCATTGCATTAAAAATAATTCGATACCAGGGCATAATAGCGGGCCACTTTTGAGCAATCCATTTTTTTACCATGATGGAAGCCATCAGTGAATGTAATAGAAAATAAGACAGGAATATTATAATAATAACAAGGTAGGTCATAAATTCAAATCGTTGCAGGGGTGTGGATTATAGTAGCAGATTTTTATCAATTCAGTACGATATGTTTCACGTCCAGGTCTAAGTCCAGGACGTGAAAACAAAGGACGTGTGACGATTCTACTTCAGTAAATCAACTCTACTTCAGTAAATCAACAAGGGCCTGATTCTTTTTTTCTACTGCCAGTTGATAAGCAGTAATACCCTCGCTATTTTTAAGCGACTTATCTGCTTTATTTCCCAGGAGATATTTAACAACATCAACATTTTCTGCTCTAACAGCATAAAATAAAGCTGTTTCTTTATCAGAATCTTCTAAATTAATTTTTGCCTGGTGTTCCACCAGATACTTCACTACTTCCATATTGTTCTTATCTGCCGCATAGTGAAGTGCTGCTGTGCCAAAATTGTCCTGGAAATCAACATGCTTAATTTTAGGTAAAACTATATTAATGATGTCCGTATGACCTTCATTGATTGCGGCCATTAAGGGTGTGACACCAATATTGTTAGGAATACAGGGAGCGATCCTTCTGCTGTTGTTAAATAATGCCATGACTACTTTTGTATGGCCGCCTTTTATGGCATACATCAGTGCAGTATTGCCTAAATTATCCGATGAGCGCACATCTGCATTAAATTGTAATAATTGCTCTACAATGGATACATTGCCGCTCTTTGCCGCAATCATTAGAGAATCCATACCCACTCTGGTACGATCATGAACATTTGCACCAAATTCAATTAACAAAGCCGATATTGATGCATGACCGTTTTGAGTAGCTAAAGTCAGAGCTGTATCGCCTTTTTTGGTTCTGGCATTGACTTCTGCACCATAGGATAACAAGCTGACGGCAATATCAATATTGCCGGCCTCAGCAGCATACATTAATGGTCTTTTTCCATATTTTCCCGGAGCATTGACATTGGCTCCTTTTTTAATCAACTGGTTCAGCTGTTTTTCTGTACCTCCAGAGGCTACTTCACGTAGCTGCTCATCAAGCATACTATCAGACCAAACACTGTTAGACAGGGAAAACATAAAAAAAGTGATAAAAAAAACAGCGATTTTTTTAGTATCAGACATCCTGATTCCTCAATATAAAATTAATATTAGCTAGCTGATTAGTCTCTTGGTGCAGAATAAAAGCCAGCTCTAAAGTCCGGGTTTTTCCAGTAAATGCTTTCAGCAACTATAGACTTGTCCGGCCTTAAACGTGAAACGTAATCCGACATTAAATCAATTTCACGAAAAGTAAATTTCTGCAGTTGTTTGACCATTTTTTTATCTGCATTTCTACGTTTTCCGTTTTTTATCCAGTGTAATTGTCTTACCAGATAGCTATAGTGCTGTCCCTGGATGCGCGGGTAAAACTTCTCAGCATTACCTTCACCATTAGCTTTATGGCATTCCTTACAATTTTCATCGTATAGTTTTTTACCTTCTGCCAGTTCCGACCCATAGCCCACACTATTATTGGGAACCATCGGCAACTGGTTAATATAGGCTGAAACATCTGCCAATGACTGTGCTCCCTGCACAAATAAGGGTGCAGTAAATGGAACCATGGTCGGATTATCACGATTTCCATCATGAATATCTCTCAGCTGTTTGATGTTGACACTGATATGTTGTCCTGCAATTTGCGGATAACGTCCGGATGCTGCGCCCCACCCCTCAGGTGAATGACACACTGCACAGTTGCGGTACAGGTTCCTGCCATTATCAATATTCGGTTTCACCTTCATTGCCTGATAAACAATATCATCCAGATTATCCTGGTCTATGTCTGACTCAGCCTTAGCAGCATTAGTCAATAACAACCCGGATATCAGGACAGGAGAGAGTGTAGAAGAGAGTAGAGTTAAGAATTTTTTATATCCCGCTCTTCTCTTCAATAAAGAGTGAGTAGATAAATAGTTCATTTGCATTAATAAAAACCTCATATTAACTTAAAATTTTTTGATATTCCGATAATACTATCCGGCAAAGGGATCAGAGTCAAATGTCATTGAGACTGAATTTTTGTAAATTCTCAATCCCGTCATCCATTTAACTCCAAACCCATTCAACTCATGCACTCATTAATGCATAGTCATATAGCCGTAGAGGAACAATGTTAACAAGCTTAAACCTGCCATGATAAGTATTGTACCTAATAAATTGGAACCACCTGAAACCAGTTTTGAAGGTTTTTTCATCAGATGTTTTTCCAGTTCACCGCTGGCTACAAGACGCTCATAATGCAACTTATGTTCATGCTTGAACTCATCCAGAGGAATAGCACCGGTAAAGATAGTGGTACTCATAGGGAACCGGTCTGGTCTGAAGTGTGCATTAAAGAAATGTACAGTAAACAGGAACACAACAGCCAGTATCGCTTCTTCTCCATGAATAATAGTAGCTATATTAAACACAAAGCCAGGCAGTATCAAAGTGGTTACAGTCGGGGAAAACAGCATAATGCCGCTAAAGCCAATAATGGCTGCACCCCAGAACGGTGCCCAGTAGTCAAACTTCTGCCAGTAGGACCAGCGATCAAAAGTGGGACGTTCAGCCATACCAAAGAACCACTTGAACATTGCAATAACATCCCATAAATCCTGCCATCTAGGTACCATAGATTCAGGCCCAAACCAACGGAATTTATCATTAGTGGCAATATTTCTTATAGCAATCATAAAGTGAGTTAAAAATACACCCAGCCAGATAACACCCGCAGTACGGTGAATAAGCGCTTCTGTTTCAGGACCACCCAACATGTTAATCACAAACGGTGCCCAGGCAGTATGGGCGAAAATTAAAGTAGAACCTGATAATGCCAGAATCATGGTACTCATTGCAAATAACAGGTGAAGTATACGCCATGTGACTGTAAAGCGTTGGACAAATACGGTTTCTTCAGTTGCAGGCGGTATATAACCTTTGCCTTGCTGACGATCCCTAAATTCACGATAGCCCCATAAAATCACATGGGTCCAGAAAAACCCGAAGACACCAATAATCAGTGCCTGCATAAATTTGGCCGTCGCCCATATAATTGGATTTTTATCATAATCATCAATGTCAGCATGAGTATGGTAACTAATAAAACCTTCAGTTGCATCTTCATGACATTCCTGACACGTTTCAAGGCGATTATCATCGTGTACTTTAGAACTCGGATCATCTGCTTTCTTCAGATCATGACTGCCATGGCAATCATAACATTTAGCAGTATTGGTATAGCCTAAACGATTGACCTGTCCATGATAAGAGGCCTGATATGTTCTGAGTGAGTCCTCATGACACTCACCGCAATTTTCGTTTATGCTCAGCTTTACATTATCTTTATCAGGAGAGTCTATATTATGTGTTGAGTGACAATCAGAGCAGACAGCAGAATCAATATTGTTCTTTTCCATCACTTCCTGACCATGAATAGAGGTCATGTAGTCTTCTTTCTGTTTCTCATGACAGGTGCCGCAAACTTCAGGATTTTGTAATCGATGTTCAGCAAGGGCTTCACTTTCTGGTGCCCCGACATTATGCGGGTCATGGCAGTCATAACAGGTGGCATTAGTTTTAGACTGGTCTTCAATACGTGGTTTAGCATGTATTGAGTGCATATAGTCATCTGTTTGCTTGAGCACAACATCTAAACGCTTATATTTTGGATCCAGCTGATCTTTTTGTTCTTCTACAGTATCCACATGGCATTGAATACAGCCGACCGTAATAGGAAGATATTCATCATGCTCACCTTTTGTCAGGGTCACATTGTCATGACAAGCGGCACAATTTTGTTCACCATGAACACTTTTTTTGATTTTTTCGGAGGGAACATAAATGCTTATTGTACTGCCTTCCAGGGCGCCTTCATCATATTCCCAGGTCTTATCGTCTTCATCATCATGGCATTTATTACATTTCTTGCTTGGAACCAAGCTGTTTGCTTTTTTTACATCCGCATCATGCTGTTTCACATCAGCGACACTTGCTGGAACGGATAGTGAATACAGTATCATACACACCAGGGCAATAATCTTGCTGGTCATTCGCATCTTTTTCTCCAATAATACTTATTTATTAGTGTTGTTCACACAACCAATGACAGAATAAAAGTTTGACGATACAGTTCTTTCCCAAGAAAAACATTTTTTGGAAAAACTGAGGATAATTATTATTTTTATTATTTACCACACTCATTTACAGCAAATGTAATAATTTATCGAACAAAAAAGAGAATATGATATTCATCCCCTTTTTTCAAGTCATAAACAGAAATAAAGTCCTTATTTTTATCTGTGATACTTATTACCAAACTCGATAAAAAAAGTTTTTTTGTATTTTTACACTAAAACAGAATATTCTAATAATCTGTTTTACCTTGTCAGCACTTGTGTTTAGAGCTTTTTCTATTAAAAAATCAAAATGAAACAATGGAAAATATCACTTTCAGCCCTTTTTTAATAAAACCCTGCTATAAAACAGTTTACGTACTATTAAGATACTGCTAGAATGCCGTACTATTGGTTATGATACTAGGATTTTTTGTTCCCTTTTTGTTTTTGTTCCATTTTTGTTCCCAATAGACTTTAACTGTTGCAGAAGTGTTGCAGGAAAAGTATGAGAATAAATTATCGTGAAGTGGAACTTTTATTGTCAATATATTTTATTCTTTTTCTATAAGCAATATATGAATAAAGAAGTAGTAAATCTGATCAAAAGATCAAAAAGATCACCTAAGGAGGATCTATGAAATTAAACAAGAAAGTACTGGCTCTATTAGTACTCGGGGGACTATCAGTCTCAGGTAATAGTATGGCAGGTACAGCAAGTGCTGAAGCTCTGGCAAATACTTGTGCTGGTTGTCATGGTATTGACGGAAGCAGTACAGGACCGGCGATACCTTCTATAGCAGAAATGTCAGCAGAGTATTTTAATGAAGCCATGCTGGATTATCAGACTAAAGATGGTCGTTATAATACTATTATGACCCGCATTGCCAAGGGCTATTCAGAAGAAGAAATTAAACTGATGGCTGACTACTTTGCCAAAAAGAAAATGGCTCGCTATGTACAGAAGTTTGATGCAGAACAAGCTAAAGCAGGTAAAGAACTGCATGACAAATATTGTGAAAAATGTCATGAAGACGGTGGTCGTTCAGCAGAAGATGATGCTGGAATTTTAGCCGGTCAGTGGACAACTTATCTTCACTACACCATGGATGACTATATTGAAGGTCGCCGTGAAATGACCAAGAAAATGAAGAAGAAAGTTAAAAAAGCAATGAAAGCAGATGCTGATGCCATGAGTAAGTTAATTAACTATTACGGCAGCCAAAACTAAAGGAGAGTTTCATATGTCAGGAATTTCACGTAGAAATTTTATCCAGTTAACAGGTGGCGCAGCTGCAGTTAGTACTCTGGGTGTTAGTAATATTCTTATGGCTGGCAAAGGTGCCGGTCATGTGGTCATTATTGGTGGTGGTATTGGTGGTGCAACAGCGGCACATTATATCAAACGTGCTGATCCAAAGGTCCAGGTCACCATTATTGAGCCAAAGAAAGACTATTTCACCGGCTTCATGAGCAATGAAGTGCTGAATGGTCATCGTACCATGGATCAAATTAAATTTGGTTATAAAGGTCTTGAGTCAAGAGGCATTAAAATCGTTCATGATTATGCCACTAATATTGATGCAAAGGCTAAAAAAGTAGCGACTAAAGCCAATGGTAATATTGCTTATGATCGTTGCATTGTTTCCCCTGGTGTTGATTTTAAATGGGAAATGTATGAAGGTCTGGATGCTAAAATTTCAGCAGAAAAGATACCTCATGCATGGAATGCCGGACCACAAACAATTTTATTGCGTAAGCAGCTGGAAGCAATGAAAGATGGCGGCACAGTAATCATTGCAGCTCCACCTAATCCTTTCCGTTGCCCTCCAGGACCTTATGAGCGCAGCTGTCAGATTGCCGATTACCTGAAGCAGCATAAGCCTAAGTCCAAGATCCTTATTTTAGATGCGAAAGACAAATTCTCCAAGCAGGGCTTGTTTACTCAGGGCTGGGAGAGGCATTACGGCTATGGCACAGATAACAGCATGATCGAGTGGGTCAAAGGTGCTGAGGGTGGTATCATTGAAGGTGTTGATGCTAAAACCAGCACAGTCATTGGTAATGTTGATGAGTATAAAGGTGATGTAGTTAATATTATCCCTGCTCAGAAAGCAGGTAAGATTGCCTTTGCTTCGGGTTTAACTAATGATAAGGGCTGGTGTCCAGTCAATCAGAAAACCTTTGAATCAACTCTGCATAAAGATGTTTATGTGATTGGTGATGCCAGTGTTGCTTCTCCAATGCCTAAGTCTGCTTATGCAGCAAACTCTCAAGCAAAAGTTTGTGCTTCTGCAGTGGTTGCAAGTTTACATGGTAAGAAGGCTGGTATACCTACCCTGGTCAATACCTGCTATAGTATTCTTGCTCCGAAGGACGGCATTTCAGTCGCTATGGTTTATAACTTTGACGGTAAGAAAATCCAGAAAGTTAAAGGCTCAGGTGGTTTAACACCAATGGATTCTTCTCCTGAAATGAGAGCACGTGAAGTTCAATACGCTTATTCATGGTTTAATAACGTCACTGCAGATGCTTTTGGTGCCAGAAGTTCTATATAGCTTAAATTATTAGCTGCAACTTTTTTAGCTAAGAGCTGTAAAAATAAAAAATGCCGATTCTTTAATTAGAATTGGCTTTTTTTTTGCCCAGGGATGGGCTTATACTGTGAAGTACAAGGGCAACTACGGCCTCCATGCCTCTTGTTGCATTTCCACCATCCTTGGCGGTCATGTACGAGAGCAGTGTTTGCCCTGAGATAGGCTTACTGCATAGAATTGATGAATATATTATGATTGAAAACAATAGTCAGGAAAAATACGCTTTATTTGACCGATGGGGAAAGCATCGTTATTACCCCATCAGTCAGTTTTATAAGAATCAATTTGGAGAAAAGGTTTATAAAGTTTCCGTAAGCATTGCAGAAACCTGTCCTAATCGCCAGGACAATAGCCGTATGCCCTTATGCATTTTTTGTGATGAATGGGGTTCTGCAGCCTATCATCTGGAGCGGGATAAATCACTCAGAGAACAGATTATTGTCAACCGTGATAAAATTGCCAGGCGTTATCGTGCCAGGAAGTTTCTGGTCTATTTTCAATCCTATACCAATACTTTTGATCGAGTTTCTGAATTAGAACAGCGTTTTAATATCGCCCTTGCAGAAGAGGCTATAGTAGGGATTGTTTTAGGTACCCGGCCCGATTGCCTGCCTGCACGCATATTGCCTTTGCTGAAGAAAACACATGAGCAGCATTATGTCATGGTAGAGCTGGGGCTGCAGAGTTTTTTTGATCACCACTTAACGTTTTTACAACGTGGTCATAATGTCCAGAGCGGATATGATGCCATAAAAAAACTCCATGAACACACTGGAGTTGATATAGGAATCCATTTAATATTTGGTCTGCCCGATGAAAGCGATGAAGAAATTATTAAAACAGCGAATATTATTAATCAATTGCCTGTTTGCAATGTTAAACTGCATAATTTACATGTCTTAACGAATACTCCTCTGGCTGATATGTATCACAAAGGACAGTTTAAACCTGTAGAATTGGATGAGTATATTGAAAAAGTCAGCCTTTTTTTACAGCATCTGTCACCTGATATTGCAGTACAACGATTAGCCGCAGTAGCCAGTCGCTGGGATGAGTTGATTGCACCACAATGGACCAAGGAAAAAATGCGTCCCACGCAAATGATTGAAGATCATTTAAAGGATCATGATCTCTGGCAGGGACAGTATTGTAAGACGGTAAAGAGTAACATTAAAGAGACTTATACTAAAGAGAAAAGCCTATGAAAATCTGGGTAGATGCCGATGCCTGTCCGGTCGATATTAACGTTATCTATCGCTTGCGGGGTGGATTTACCAGTGTTGAATTAACACGGTGTGCCAATCAACATATCACTATACCGCGCGCTGATAATATTAAAATGCTGCGGGTAAGTGCTGGTTTTGATGTTGCTGATAACGAAATAGTTAAACAGGTTGATAGTGGTGATCTGGTCATTACCAGTGATATTCCATTAGCA
>DAOVUE010000073.1 GCA_030632745.1 Pseudomonadota bacterium
ATACTATTGGCCAGTAATTTCTTATCAATTATTTTACCTTTTAAAATCATTTTATTTGGATAAGTCGAATAAGCTGCCATGGGGTTTTGAAAGGTTTCTATATCACTAATACCGTCAGTGGCGCCAGAGCCACTTTCATTATAACTATAAAAGCAGGAAGCCTGATTGCCGCCTCCCTGCTCAGTATTATTACTGACAAAATAAACTTGCATTTCGAGATCTTCATAGCCTTTCATAATGATCTTGTGTTCCTGCCACTGTAATTCAGCGGGTGAATGAAGCAGCAGCCAGGTCAGATCCTGACATAGAGTGAGGCGAACATCAGGTGATTTTGTACAGGAAATAATAAATGTACTCATTATAAATAGGCTTAGATATTTGAACAGAGTGGTTTTAAACATTAAACTTTTCCTGTTGAACTCGTTAATAGGGTTTATAGAATATCAGCAGCAAAATCAGCCAGTCTGGAGCGTTCGCCGCGTTTTAAGGTGATATGGCCGCTATGTTCCCATTTATGAAAGCGATCCACTACATAAGTGAGTCCGGACGTTGTTTCTGTCAGATAAGGCGTATCAATCTGAGCCAGATTACCCAGACAGATTATTTTACTGCCGGGGCCTGCCCGGGTGATAAGGGTCTTCATTTGTTTTGAGGTTAGATTTTGTGCTTCATCTAAAATAATATAGCGATTCAAAAAAGTTCGACCCCGCATAAAATTCAGAGAACGGATTTTTATCCGGGTGGCTAATAAATCATTGGTGACCTGTTTACCCCATTCGCCAGCATCTTCATTGTGGGTTAATACTTCCAGATTGTCCATTAAAGCTCCCATCCAGGGAGCCATTTTCTCCTCTTCTGTTCCGGGTAAAAAACCAATATCTTCTCCCACTGATATGGTGTTTCGAGTCATAATGATTTCCTGATACAATTGATCATCCATAACCTGAGATAGTCCTGCAGCCAGAGCCAATAAAGTCTTGCCGGTACCCGCCTGACCAATAAGAGAAACAAAGTCTATGTCAGGATCCATTAGTAAATTGAGTGCATAATTCTGCTCTTTGTTTCTGGCAGTGATTCCCCATACACTTTGTTTTTCAGAATAATACTGCTTTACCTGCTCGACAATCGCAGTATCTTTATCTACTTCTCTGACAACAGCCTCAAATTGTTGATCTTCACCTATACTGATGAATTGATTAGGATACCATTTTCCTACCTCCTCACCGCTTATCTTATGGTAGGTATGTCCCTCTTCAGACCAGCTGTCCACTTCTTTATCATTCAGATCCCAGAAGCTGGCGGGCAGATTTAGAACGCCACTCTCCAGCAGATTGACATCATCAAGAACCTGGTCATTATTATAGTCCTCCACATGAATACCAATGGCTGCGGCTTTAATACGCATATTGATGTCTTTACTGACTAAATAAACATGGGGCAGTTCAGCATCATTTTGTAATGCCATGGTAATGGCTAAAATATCATTGTCATTCTTTTTGCCGGGCAGGTGAATGGGAAATTCTGCGGCCATGTGTTCGGTTTGCAGAAACAGTCTGCCATGAGAAATAAATGCCTCATCTGTGTCTACATCAATGCTAATACGCTGATTCAAATCAAGTCCGTTTTTAATCTCTTCAGCACTGCAGTGGGAAATCAACTCATCAAGAAATCGGCTGGTCTGACGGGCATTACGTGCAACTTCTGAATGACCTTTCTTATTGTTATCCAGTTCTTCCAGAACCACCATGGGTAGAAAAATATCATGCTCAGCAAAGCGGAATAAAGCCGTAGGATCATGGATTAGAACATTAGTATCAAGAACAAACAGACTTTTTTCTTTAGGGCTGTTCCCAGCATCAGTTTCAATAGTATTTGCAGTATCAGAATCTGTCATGTGTAATTCTCTTTATATTTGGAGTCGTAGTTTGCTTAGGAACGTTCATGAAATAACTCAGGCAACTAACTTGTCTTTTTGCCCATCTTCAGCGTTATAAAAACAGATATGTAGGATAACTACATATCTGTTTTCAAGCCTTGAAGATAAACAAAAATCCTACGTTATTTGTCTAAGTTATTTCGTTCACGTCCCTTATTATAATTTTTTAATTGCTTCTAATACCTGGGTAATATGTTCTTTGACTTTGACTTTTCGCCATTCATTAACCAGTTTACCCTTAGCGTCAATTAAAAAAGTACTGCGTTCAATACCCATGTGTACTTTGCCATAAAGCTTTTTTTCTTTAATCACATCAAAATGATTGCAGATGGTTTCATCCTTATCGGAAATAAGTTCAAAAGGAAACTCATATTTAGCTTTGAAATTTTCATGCGCCTTGATACCATCACGTGATAAGCCAAAGATTTTAATCCCTTTCTCTTCAAATGCAGCATAGTTATCACGAAAATCTTTTCCTTCCTGAGTACAACCGGGAGTATTATTTTTAGGATAAAAATAGAGTAATACAGGAGTACCTGTATAATCACTGAGCTTAAATTTAATATCACTGGTTGCCTGACCAGAAAAATTACCTACCGGCTGACCGACTTCGATTTGACTCATTGTTTTTCCTTGCTGTTTACTGTTTGCTGTTTGTTCTTTACTATTTTCTACTTGCTATTGGTTATGGTCTGGCTGCTTCAATGGAAGCATCTAAATTCATATCTTCGCATAAATCTAAAAAATCATCTCTTAATTCGCTGATATTAATCCGCTGCGGGATAGTAATAATCATATCAATAGCAAACATGAGAGTCCCTGTATGTGGTGCAGGATAACGGTTAGTCTGCATACTTTGGATATTAATCTGCTGCCGGGAAAAGAAGTCTGCTAATTTATAGACAATTCCAGGATTATCAATAGCGAGAACTTCGACTATATAGGGTATCCTATTGTCAGAGAATTGCTCTTCCAATACCTCTTTTCCTGCCCTTTTGCTAATGATATTAAGCTTGAGTACAGAGGATTGCTGCTCTAAAATCTGAGCGATATTATCGAGATCAGCAGTAATGGCTGAAATAAGTAGAATAATCGCAAATTCACCCCCTAAAACAGTCATACGACTATCATCGATATTACCCTTATTACGGGTAATTAAATGTGAGATCTCATTAACAATACCGGGCCGATCAGTACCTATGGCTGAAATAACTAATTGCTCTGCCCTATTGGTAGATAATGTTGTAGATGATAATGTTGTAGAAAGAGCTGTAGAAGGTGTTGTCGTTATGGACATATTGGTCTATTTTCCAAATGTTGAATATGATGAGTAAATTATTGACTACTTAAGTCAATAAATAAAGCTCTTTGTACGACTTTTTTATAACTTTTTTATGACTTTTTGTGTGTGAGCACTTATCTCGTCATTTTCAGTGGTTTTCTTGCAGGGAATCAAGGATAATAGAGCGTTATTTTAAGTATAAATTGGAGAGTATGGATGTTTAGTGGCAGTATGGTTGCTTTGGTGACGCCAATGGCCGGTGATGGCAGCGTTGATCAAAAATCTCTGGAAAATCTGGTGGAATTTCATATAGAAAATGGTACTGATGCAATAGTTGCAGTGGGCACCACCGGCGAATCCGCTACTTTAAATGAAAAGGAACATTGTCATGTCATTAAGCAAGTGGTGGAGTTGGCTGATAATCGTATCCCTGTTATTGCCGGTACGGGTGCCAACTCAACAACTGAAGCCATTGAGTTAACACAATGTGCTATGCAGGCGGGAGCTGATGCCTGTCTATTAGTGACACCATACTACAATAAACCAACCCAGGAAGGTTTATACCTGCATTTTAAAAAGATTGCTGAAAGTGTTGCCATCCCCCAGATTTTGTATAATGTACCGGGCCGTACTGCAGTTGATATGCTGCCGGAAACTATTGCCCGTTTAGCCGGAATATCTAATATTGTGGGTATTAAAGAAGCGACCGGTGATTTACAGCGTGGAAAACAAATTATAGATGAATGCGGTGATAAGCTGGATGTTTATTCCGGCGATGATGCTACTGCAATGGAATTAATTTTACTGGGAGCCAGGGGTGATATCTCTGTAACTGCAAATATTGCACCCAAAGCAATGCATGAAATGTGCAGCGCAGCACTGGCAGGTGATCGAGAAACCGCGAGTCAAATTAATAACCGTTTAACAGCTCTGCATAACAAGTTATTTGTTGAATCCAACCCCATCCCGGTGAAATGGGCCTTATATGAAATGGGTTTAATTCCTGAAGGTATTCGTTTACCTCTTACGCCATTAGACAGTCAATACTATGCTGTAATTCGTGATGCAATTAAACAGGCATCATAAAGTGTGCAATGAAACAAACAGGTGTGTAATGAAACAAACGGTGTTAGACATAAAAACGAAGAATAAACTTTCAAATCCATATACAAAGTTAATACTTGTCGCTGCTATATCAACAGCATTGACAGCTTGTTCCAGTGTGAATGATACATTTTCCGGTCGCAAAGTGGATTATAAAAAGCAAAGTCGTGATGTAGAACCACTGGAGATTCCACCTGATTTGACCACTTCAAATTATGATGAATTAATGGTTGTACCCGATGTTAATACAGGCGGCAGTGCCAGCTATAGTAATTATGCAAACGAGCGCCAGGGCGGTCAGACTTATATGGATCGGGTTTTACCCAGGCAGGATAACATTCAGCTGGTTAAAGAAGGTAATGATGTTCGCCATCTTGTGATCACCGGAACAAAGGATCAGGTATGGGAAAAAATGCGTGAATTCTGGCTTAACTCGGGTATGTTGATTAAACGTGAAGATCCCAGAACAGGCATTCTGGAAACTGAATGGGCAGAAAATCGTGCTGATATTCCGCAGGATTTCATCCGTTCTGCTTTAAGTTACGTGATGGAGTCATTTTATTCAGCTGCAACCAGGGATAAATATCGTGTGCGTATTGAAGAAAGTGATCTGCCTGGCAAGATTGATCTTTACCTGACTCATTATGGTATGGAGGAAGTGATTGAGGATAGTGTTACTGAACGTACTATCTGGAAACCCAGACCAAGAGATCCTGAGCTGGAAGCTGAAATGCTGGGGCGTATGATGGTCTATATGGGTATTGAAGAGCAGAAAGCAAAAACCATGCTGGCCCGTTCCACCACTCAAAAAGTCGATCGTGCTGTTATCAGCCGTAATGCTCAGGGTAATTCCCGTTTGCTGGTTAAAGAGACATTCCCGAGAGCCTGGCGTCGTACCGGAGTTGCCCTGGATCGCATTAACTTTGTGGTGGAAGATCGTGATCGTGAGCAGGGTGTCTACTATGTGCAATATGCAGATCCTATGGCAGAAGAAGAAGGTGGATTCTTATCCGGCCTGAAGTTCTGGGATAAAGCGGATGCAATTGATAAAACTAAGTACCAGATTAAGATGTTTTCTCGTGGTGATGATACGGTGATTATTGTTCTGGACTCTAATGGTCAGCCGGATACGTCTAAAACATCGTATCGTATTCTTAACTTATTACATGAACAGTTGAAGTAAAGAGCAGAAAAAGCAGAGTTCAGAGAGAACAGCGTTCAGAAAGAGCAGGAAGAGCAAAAAGAACAGAGTTTAGAGTAAAAATTGTTCTTTTGACCTTTCTTTTGACCTTTCTTTTGATCTTCTTCTGAACTCTGTTCTTTCTGTTCTTCCTGAACTCTGCTCTTTCTGAGGTGCATGGATGCAGTTATCAAAAGGTATTGACGCGGTTGAGATTCTGAAAGGAGTTTTCGGTTATAGTGCTTTTCGTGATGAACAGGAGCTTATAATTAACCAGATAGTATCAGGGCAGGATGCTCTGGTGCTCATGCCTACCGGTGGAGGTAAGTCACTCTGCTATCAAATTCCTGCTATTATTCGCCCGGGTACGGGTATTGTTATATCTCCTTTAATTGCATTAATGCAGGATCAGGTTTCGGCACTGAGACTGCAGGGTGTTTCTGTTGCTTTTTTAAATTCAACTTTGTCTTTTGCTGAAGTTCAGGAAATAGAGGCTCAATTACTAAGAGATGAGCTGGATTTATTGTATATTGCACCGGAACGGCTGTGCCAGCCGCGTACACTTAATTTGCTGCAACAAACTGAAATCGCCCTGTTTGCCATTGATGAGGCTCATTGTGTATCACAATGGGGGCATGATTTCAGACCGGAATATATACAGCTGTCCATCCTCCACGAACAATTTCCCCGGGTTCCCCGCATTGCACTTACTGCAACCGCTGATGAAACCACACGTAATGAAATTATCTACCGTCTTAACCTGTCTGATGCACAATTATTTATCAGCAGCTTTGACCGGCCTAATATACGTTACAGGGTCAGACAGAAAAAAAATGCCCGTCAGCAGCTATTACAGTTTATTACATCAGAACATGCCGGAGATGCCGGTATTGTTTACTGCCTGAGTAGAAAAAAAGTGGATGATACTGCCGGCTGGTTAGCTGCACAGGGAATAAAAGCTTTACCTTATCATGCGGGCCTGGATACAGCCACGCGACAAAAGCACCAGCAGCAGTTTTTAAGGGAAGATGGGATTGTTATTGTTGCTACCGTAGCATTTGGTATGGGCATTGATAAGCCGGATGTGCGTTATGTTGCCCATTTGGATCTGCCCAAAAGCATAGAAGCCTATTATCAGGAAACAGGACGTGCCGGTCGCGATGGATTAGCGGCAGATGCCTGGATGGTGTATGGTCTTCAGGATGTGATAATGTTGCGTCAGATGCTGTCAAAATCCGAAGCCATAGAGAAAATTAAACAGCTGGAACATCGCAAACTCGAAGCAATGCTGGGCTTTTGTGAAATTATTTCCTGTCGTCGAGCCAGTCTGCTGAGTTATTTTGGTGAACAGCCGCAAGAATCCTGCGGTAATTGTGATAATTGTCTGGAACCTGTTGCAACATGGGATGGCAGCACTGCAGCGCAAAAAGCCTTATCCTGTATTTTTCGTACTGAGCAGCGCTTTGGTGTGAATTATTTAATTGATGTTTTATTAGGTAAACTGACCCCACGCATCGAACAATTCGGCCATGCAAAGGTATCGACCTTTGGTATAGGCACAGAACTATCAGAAACACAATGGCGTTCAGTATTCCGTCAACTGATGGCTCGAGGATTGATTGCAGTAGATGAAGATGGTTTTGGTTCGCTAAAATTAACTCAGCAAAGTCGCCCTGTTCTGCGAGGTGAAGAAGCGGTTTATTTACGTAAGGACATAGCTCGTGAAAAGACCGCAGCCAAAAGTAAAAAAATGGGCAGGTGGGCAAAAGATTTTGCTGCCCGGCCGGAGGATAAGGCCTTATGGGATGCACTGCGAG
>DAOVUE010000242.1 GCA_030632745.1 Pseudomonadota bacterium
ATCCCTGTGATATATTAAACCTAAATAAATCAGTTGAATCTACTGCGAGCGTCCAATGCACTGAATCTTCAAGACTTTACAGAACATTTTAGGCTCACCCGTAGGGTGGCTACGAATAAACCTAAAATAACCCGTAAAGCCTTGAATCTCCAGCACCTTGATCACTCTCGCTACGATTCAACTGATTTATTTAGGTTTAACCTGGATTTAACACACGGCTTAAAAACTATCTTATCTCCCGCTTTTAATCCATCAAAATCATCAAAATCTGTATTGGCAATAATATGCCATCCCCCGGGTGAATCCTCAGCATAAATTCCACACTGATCAGAGCCAATAGCAACTGACCCCTTTTTTACCAAATTTCTGGGACTTGCTCTTCTTGGCAGTATTAACTTTTTATCCAGGCCAAGGAGATAAGGAAAATTTCCTTTAAAACCGAGCATTGCAATCGTATAAGTGCTCTTTAGATGAAGATGAATAAACTCTTTTTTAGTTAACTTCAATGAGAGACAAACCTGATCAAGATCTAAACCATTGTAGACAATCTCTATGGTATGGGTTTTATAACTTGTTTTCTCTGGTAACTCTGCGGCACGTATAATTTCCTCTGTCAGATAATCAGGCTCATCAAAAAGAGGGCTGGAGCTTTTAAAAGAAATTGCAATGGAGGTAAAACAGGGTGTAATCTCAATCAGACCCAATTTTTGATAATCTAAATTCTCAATTAAATAATGAACTATCGTTAAGATCTTTTCACTAAGCTCTAAAGAGATCTTATTGGAGAAGTTATATTCAATCAGAGTTTCATTTATTACATTTAAGTTCATGAAATATTTTTACCCTAACAAAAACCATATAAAGGATAGGTAATTGAAGGGAATTATTCAAGCTATTAATGCAAGACGGATCACTATTAAGAGCAAAAATTGGAAAAGTAGAAAGAATATAAGAAAAAAAGAATCGAGTACAGGATTAAGAGAAGAATCAGCTTAAGAGTAAAGAAGTTAAATTAAATAAGAGCCGTCAGCAAACATGGAATTTGCCGCTGTCGCTTTGCTAACATTCTCTTTATATAAAAAGAAAAGTAAGATAGTGGTAGCTTTTTTTTCGCTTAAGGCTACTCATGTTAGATAAGAGATATAAATGATTTATTCCGACAGTAAATAAGGGGGGGAAATTTACTGTCAGACTAAATCAAATCTACTGCTTAATTACTTAGCAGCAGGTACAGCTGGAGCCGTTGCTTGTGGAGCCGCAGCAGGAGCTTGTGGAGCATAGCCATAGCCAGGAGCGGGACGTCCATAACCATAACCAGGGCGTCCATAACCACCATCAGTGTTCTGGTAATTATTATAAGCATCACTACGCATATCTGTGTTGTTATAACCATTGTAGCTACTGTTGCCGCTGCTGTAAGCTGAACCACGGGTGTTGCCTCTGCCGCGACCACGTCCACTAGCTTTAATAGTGATTTCTACATCACCGTCCATGTCAGCATCACCAGAACCATCACCCCAGCCGCTGCCATAGCCATTGCCGTAGGCATTGTTGTTCATATTATTGTAACCGGTACCATTCCAGTTAGTGTTGCTGTTTCCGTCATCCCAGAACGCACTGGCAGACATAGAAGCGGTAGTAGCTGCGATTGCAACGGCAATTAATAATTTTTTCATTTTATACTCTCCAATATATTTTAATAATTAGTTAATTAATGTGTATTATTTTTAACCGATCACAATAAGCTCATGAGAACTTGTTGTTTCAGTCTTTTTGTTAATTTCGAATAGTATATAATTGTTTTCTAATATAAGCAAGTGTTAATGTGTTTTTTTTTTAATATTTTTTTATATTCAGTTATGTTGTAAAAACTTCTTTATTAGTTTTTCCAGTAATACTGCTGTATTATTCATTGCTTCATGCACAGAAACTGACTCATGGCAAATACTGAATACTCTCATATTATTACTCAATTCATGCACTTTTAAATCATCACCGACCTGACCGCAAAACACGATGATGGGGATGTTGTATTGATCTGCACGCTCACTAAGACGGCTGATGAGCTTTCCCTGCAGACTTTGACTATCAAAGCGTCCTTCTCCTGTAATAATGAGTTCGGGTCTGCTTATAGTGGATTTGAACATACCGTCCAGGTCAGTCATTTCAGCAATTATCTCAAAACCACTTTTCATACGGGCATGGCAATAAGCCAGCAGGGCAAATCCCATTCCGCCTGCAGCACCTGCACCGGGACTATGGATATAGTTGTTTTTCATCAACGCTGATGTCAACCGGGCAAAATGACTCATGCCCTGTTCAAGTTTGCCGAGCATTACTTTATCAGCACCTTTCTGTGCTCCGAATGTCATAGTAGCACCCTGCGTTCCGAGTAGAGGATTTGTCACATCTCCGGCAATAATAATGTCACATTCTTTAAGTCTGGAATCAAAGTTTGACAGATCAATGCTATTAATATTGATTAATGTCTCTCCACAGGCCTGAATTTCCTGTTGGTCTGTATCCAGAAATCGGGCACCCAGTGCCTGCAGCATTCCAGTACCGCCATCATTAGTTGCACTGCCTCCTAAGGCAATAATTAATTGGCGACAACCCTTATTCAATGCATCATTAATTAATTCACCTGTGCCAAAGCTGGAAGCCTGCATCGGATTGCGTTTTTCTGTTGCTATAAGGGGCAATCCGCAAGCCCGGGCCATTTCAATAACAGCCGTTTGTTTTAGCTGTGCAGCAGATGCTTTTGAACTATTAGAGGGTGAACTATTAGAGAGTGCATTAAAATCTTGTGGAAGGGTTTCAAGTACAGCATATTGTGCAGCAATAGTTTTACCCAGGGCATCATGCACCGCTAGCGTGTTGAGTTTGCCTTTAACATGGGTGAGAATCGCATCAATAGAACCTTCACCACCATCAGCAAGGGGCATCAGCCGTAAATCAGCATCGGGTCTGACAGCCTGGATCTGCGTGGCGGCAATGCGGCAAAATTCGGCAGCACTTAAACTGCCCTTGAATGAGTCGGGAGCAATTAAAATATTCATAGCCGTCAGGAAACTATAGGAGTTTGCTTATTACTCTGTTTTTTCCAGACTCTTTGGCCTGATACATTAGTCTATCAGCTTCTGCATAAATAAATTTTATATCGTCAAATTGATATTTAATCGTTATTAAACCCATAGAGATAGTGACTTTATTACATTCATTGCTGTTAATTTGTTTTATTTCAGTATTTTGTATATCGCTTCTAATGCTGTCAGCCAGTTTCAGGGCAGATACCTCATCATTGGAATAAAATAATAAGCCAAATTCCTCCCCCCCTAATCTAAATACATAATCATCCGGGCGCAACAATCTTGCTTGAAGAACAATGGCGATTGATTTTAGTACATTATCTCCTTCGACATGGCCGTAGGCATCATTATAGAGTTTAAAATTATCGATATCTAATAGGGCAAAATTTAGAATATAATTGTTTCTCCTGGCTATCATCAGGTTGCCGGGGAAAATATCATCAAATTTTCGTCTATTAAAGACCCCAGTTAATGAATCAGTAATCGATAATGCTTCCAGTTGCTTGTTTTTTTCATGCAGTTCTAAATGACGTTGTTCTAATTCTGTAATATCTAACATGATACCTACAATACCAGCAACTTCCTTTGAGTCATTCTCTAAGGTTGATTTATAAAACTTAAATGTTCTGGTTTTTCCATCAGAGCATTTAACACTGGCTTTACATTCCTGTTTCCCGGGGTTTTTAAGTAAAGTTTCATCTTGTTCCTGATAGATTTTTGCTAATTCAGCCGGTATGACTTCCGGTAAATCAAATAAAGTTTTTTTGATTATTTTTTCGGGGTTGGTTCTAATTTGGCCCAATCCCTATAAAATAAGTAAGAATTTGTACAAAAAATAGACACGAAGAGCTCTATTTGATATAAGTAAATTGG
>DAOVUE010000095.1 GCA_030632745.1 Pseudomonadota bacterium
AGCCAATGGTTTTACCTGAACCACTGAGTCTTGAGTATGCCTTATCAAAAGCTTCTCATGCAGAATCAGTAGAAATGATGACCTTTGCCGCTCAACGTCAGGTGGCTGTTGCTGATCAGGAGCTGACGATGTCTCAAACAGGCGTTTTTGTCGAAATTAATGGACGCTTACGCTATGTTGATCCCTCTTCCATTGTTCCTGCAAGTAAAACCAATGACAGCAAAATCAGCCTTGATATTTCCAAACGTTTATATGATTTTGGTCACAGCAGTGCAAAAATTGCATCCAGTGAGAAACAACTCGCTTCGGTAGAGGCTCTCTATGTTGATTTTATTTCTAAACGTACTATTAGTATTCTGCAGGCTTATTTAAATGTTTTACTGGCTGATGTTATTTATGACCATGCCAATGAAGCGATGGCGGTAGATTATGTGGCCCTGGATAAAATTCGTTCACGTTTTGAGCTGGGGCAGATATCAGATGTAGAATTATTAGCAATAGAAAATACTTATCGCAAAACACGACGTGAACGACATCAGGCTCAAAGCGATCAAAGACTTACACGTAATCATCTGGCACAACTGATTAGTCCGGGTGAACTTTCTGTTAAATTAGAAATGCCTGATTTAAATACGCTTCATCAATTATCGTCAAAAAGAGCATTAGATGATGTTGATACACTCTTTCAATTAGCTTATAAACAAAATCCGCAACTGATTTCACATGAACATAAACTGCAGTCCGTTCGACTTAAAGTGGATGCCTTTCAAGCGGAAAAATATCCGGTGATCAGTGCTCATCTACAGGCTGCAGATTATGCCCGTGATTTAGGCAGTTATGATAAATACAGAGCCGGTATTGAAATCAGAGTGCCCATTTATCAGGCAGGTCAGGAAAATTCCAGGATAAAACGTGCAGCGGGTAAGTTAATACTCCTGGAAGCAGAAAAAATAGCTTTAAAGCAGGATTTAGAACAGCAGATTCTTCAAGTCTGGCTAAAAATTAGTACCTTAAAAGAACAATTTTCTGATCTGGATGTTAATCTGGATTATCGTGAACTATATCTTGATCGCAGCAGGGCTTTATATGAGCTGGAAGTCACCAGCGATTTGGGCGATGCCATGGTTAAATTAACTAAGGCACAGCTATTCAAGCTGCAGACTTATTTTGAACTGGCGATATCCTGGGCTAAACTGGATTCTCTGCTGGGTAATCCAATGAACTATTATGAATAAAAATATGTTTAAACAGGGAAGAACTATTAATACCTCTTGTCATCACACTGATTTGGAATTTGTTATGCTAAAACATTATTTTTCTTACCTGTTTGTGTTACCACTGCTGCTTGTTATGGCAGGCACAACAGAATCTGCTCAGGAAAATCAGCCTCATTATAAAATTAGTTCACCTGTTTCGGGGGTTGTTAAACAAGTGTATGTCAATACGGGACAAATAGTTAAATACGATGAACTATTATTAGAATTTGACAGTACTTTGGTTGATAGTGATATTAAAGAAGCAAAAGCACTGAAAACACTTGCAATCGTTTCCTTATCTGAAGCTAAAAAAGAGCGGGAAAGAGCAAAAGAACTGTATGAGCGTACTGTCTTATCGGATCATGATTTACAAAAAGCCGGCATCTCATATAATGAGAAATTAGTGCAGTTGAGCTCAGCAGATAAGCAATTAACCCACGCCCTCTGGAATAAGAAATACTCCAGTGTGCGAGCACCTTTTGATGCTAAGATTATTAAGGTATTTGCATATCAGGGACAATACATCAATAACAAATTGCAGGTTCAAGCGTTATTTTTATTAGAAAAAATTCATTAAATTTGATCTGGATCATGTTTCCATCAATCAATCTAAGTCTATAGGATATTTCCTGTATTATTGTGTGGGAATCTATGTTAGTTTCATTGTCAAATAAACTTTTCAGGAGTAGATAATGAATACCCTAAAGAAAAAATTTCCTATCCTTTTATTTCTTTTATTATTACTGAGTATCAGTACCTCATTCGCTGCAGTCCAACCGAAATTATCTATGCTTCAGTCACAAATGTATGTGAATGATAATTTGATGCTTTTTGCAAAAGTGGATATTGCTGATCAGGATAAAATTCGTGCTGATCTCTACATCCGGGTCAGTTTACCTAACGGCCAATTTTATTATTTTCCAACTTTAAGTTCACTAAGTGATAAACCTGTCGCCATTTTAAAAAACTGGCTGGTATCAAAAATCCCTGAATTTAAATTGTTTTCATTTCCTCTATCCGAAGAGCTTCCCGAAGGTGAGTATAGCTGGGAAATGGTATTTACAAAACCTGGAGGGAATGTATTAAATGCGGCTGATGTACTTGGTTCTGATAATTTTGATTTTGATTTTAAACTAAAAAAAGAAATCGCTGCTGGAAAATTAATGGCTATTTCAACTGACAAAAGAAGCTATAGCCGCACTGAGAAGATGCAGCTCTATATAGAAATGGATCTTAAAGATGGCCAGTCTGAAACTTTTGATCTTTATATTTCACTTATTGATCCTGACGGGATAACAAGTTCTTTAATGCCTGACCTGGCTCTTTCTAAGGAATCAACACGTGCAAAACCGATATTAACAAATTTCAAGCTGTCAACAGATGTCAGTAAATTGCCTATACTGGAACTGGATCTGTCTAAAAATAGCAAACCCGGAACCTATATCTGGAGACTGACAGCAGTTAAACCAGGAGCTGATGCCGGTATTGCTGCTAATGTTATCTTTGAAGATGAATTTATTGCAGAGGTTTTTGACTCTGATAGTATTGCTTTTGATTTTAACTCCTGTCCTGCGGTAACTTCTGTTGCTGCTTGTAATAATGCCAATAGACCGACAAAAGGTTTTGACAAACTTGTGGCGGGTTCAGTTATACATATGCCGGGTAGTGATCCATGTCACTATGGTCTGAGTGATGCAGAAATTGATACTTTTGCAACTGCTTGTGGTACCAAGATATTAGACTGTGCGGAAAATGATGCAGCTACTTTTTCAAAATGTGGTGATGATATTTATATGACTCAGGGTTGTGGCTCAGTATTATCTTTTATGTGTGATAATCTGGTGAATAATGTTTGTCCTGGAAACAGTCGCTATTCTTGTGAACATGTCATTATGGATAATAAAGTTGCGAATCAATGTCAGCCGGACTTTGTTTTGGATACGTTCACTCAGAATTGTTATGACAACTTTTGTTCTCAGGAACCAACACTTGAGCAGTGTCTTAGTCTTGAATTTCGTATGACCGACTATTGTGCAACCGGAACAAAAGCTTCCCGTGATGAAGATGATCCGGTACCGGGTAATATGACAGACGACTTTTCACAAGCCAGTGATAATAATATCTTAATTGATCCTTTCTTTGGAGAAAAATTTGGAGAAGTCTGTGAGCCTGTTATCCAGAAAGAAATTGATTTTTGTAAGGCTTTGCGTGAACAAAAAACAAACTTTGTTTTCAACCAATCACCTAAAATCACTTATTATTCTTATTATATAAAACCTTTTATCGCCTTTGATCCGCTTGAAAATGATTCCGTATTTTATCCTCCTGAGGAATTTTCTTTGTGTTCTGTAACACCTGAATTTCCAGCAGATCGTCTGCCGGAATTATTGCCATTATATAATGAATCTATGTTTGTTCGTTATGAAGAAATTGTTAGAAATAGCCAGATGTTGTCGGTTTTTGATGCTTTAATACAAACAGAGCAGTTAAACCCCGGACAATTTGGTGAAGGCTTTGCAAATGTTATGCAAACCAATAGAGCTGTGATTGAGGAAAATATGTCATTTGGTGTTGACCAGGTGGATGCAGGCATGGCAGGTTCTGAACATCGTGCATTAGGCTCTGATTCTGTTGCTATTGGTATTCACCCTGTTGATACCAGTGTTATCAATGGAGTGAGTACCAAGCTTGTTCCCGTAGTCGATATGTATGCAGCACTACCTTCTAGCGGGTATCGAACTGCAGGTAAACGTGCATTAGCTGATTATGCTGCCACACAGGTTTCAACTATACAGGCGATAAATACTAATCTTGTCAAATCAATAAACTCATTGAATTTATTTACTGCAGAAGAAACAGGTCATGTTACTGATCGAATCTCTATGTCGGACTTAAACGGCATTGATAATTTAACACTTAATAATTGCAATACCTATACGTATAATAAATATTTCAGTTATTCTATTTTAAAAGATAAGATTATTAATGCGACTAATATGCTGGACGTAGTGGCATTTGCCTATGCGCCGGATATTGCACCTTATTCTCTGGGATTACAGGCTATTGAAGGCAAAGGTGTGGTGAGAAAAAATGGTGATGAAATAATTAATGATCATGCCGTACTCCATTCATGTTATTCCAACCTCTCTAAGAGTAAAAGAGCTTTAACTCCAACTATAAGCTATACAAAATTGGATCCAACTACCAGCTATACAAAATTGGATCCAACTACCACCTATATAAAGTTGGATCCAGCTGTTACAGTGAAAGATCCTGTGTTGGCTGACACTACTGTTAAACCGCTGGATCCGGAAGTTGTATCAATCGGTGAAATTGCTGTGGACAACCCTATTTTGTCTTGTATGTATACTACACATGATTTTGCTGGAAGTGGAATTACACGCAGTAAAAACTTTTTTATTGATGTTCTTTCCAGTTTCTCTAATTATACGGGGCCAACCACAACAAACGAAGCTGTGGGTCAGGATATAAGTTTTTCACCAGCTGGTGCAGATATTGATAGTGTGGTTGCCCGCTTAAGTGAGTTAGACACAACAGTTGATGAAAACTGGGCTTATTACCAGGAACGTTTAAATGAACTGCCACCTTCATTTGTAGATTCAGAATTTAATAGTTATCGTGCTTATCGTATTAAACTACTGGATCTATTGATATTACGCGGCAGAGTTGAAAAAAGTTATGCTGAAAGTCAGGGCATTAACTTTTCTACAGAAGCTGAAGATCCCTATAAAAAATTAACACTCGATGCAGACACCTATGTCGGTACGATGTCTGTGTTAACAGGATTAAAGACTATTACGCAAGAAGAACGTGATATTATTTATGGTGAATTATCCAAACCTGTATTTAATAAGAACTTATTCTATGAACTGGCGTATTCTGCTTTTGGCAGGGACTATACTCGTTTTACCGATGCTTATAAACAGGGGGACTTATCTATTCAGGTAAAACCGGAGCCTTCCAGCAGCATTACTGTTCCTTCCCGTTTGACCTCTGTTGACGCGTCGACTCCTGCAAAAGATAGTTCAGAAACTCAGTTTATGGTTGAAGGTAGTTTCTATGAATTGGCTCCTGTTACTGGAGTCTATGTTTCTTTTCCTGCTGACTCTGTACATAAACATAATCCACCCGAGATTGTGGCAATTTTGAATCATGAGTCAACTATTGCTTTGCTTGATGAGATTGATATTGAAATCAATAAGGTGCTGAATGCTGTGGCTTTTAATCACCCTGAATGTTTTTCAGTATCAAGTAATGCCTGCGACTGGCTGCCGGAACAATTTGTAGAGCGAATGGATGATCTGGTGCCTGCCGGCATAATGAACCAGGCTACTGAGCAATGTAATGTTATGAATAGTCTGGGTCAGGATATTGTTGATGTCGTGCATCCCAATGAATCTTCCCGTTACCCATTCAATACAACTTCGTACAAATTTGAAGTTTCTCCGATGACTATAAATGCTATTTCAGGAGTTAATAATATAGCAGATCTATGCAATTCATTGCCGCCTGGCGCACATAGTACGAATGTATCGGGTCTGTCTGATATAGCTTATTGTAATCAATTAACCGGATCAGGTACTAATTACAAAAGCAGCACTACACAATTTGAAACATTTTTTTCAGCAGCTGAGTTTTTCAGTGCGGTTCCTGATGCTATAGCAACTTACTTAATATTTGCTAATAACGGTATTGATGACTCCCGTATGAATGTTGAAAATAGAAAAAGAGACGGTTCTGAAAAAGAACTTTACCTTGGAGTGAGTTATTCTGATTTTTTCACAACAGGTGGTGAATGGTTAGGAATGGATGCAGGTTACGGTATTGGTGCTGGCATTAGTAATTTCGATTCAATACTGTATGGCTTTTTTTGTAACGAAGAGGGCTGTGGTCCTGAGGATGTGGATACCAAAAACTCAGATGATCCCGATGCATTAAAAGCATCATTTTTTGGTCATGCCTATGTGGAAGGAAAATTACTCAAACTGGATTTTGATATTTTCAGAGCAACGGCTTTTGCAAGTTCATCTAATAGCTTCCCTGATGATCCTAAAGACTTTATGCCGGGGGTTAAGACAGAGGTATTGGAGCATGCTAAAAATTCTATTGGCTATAGAAAGTATTTTTCAGAAATA
>DAOVUE010000062.1 GCA_030632745.1 Pseudomonadota bacterium
ATAATTAAGCCGTGCTTTATTTTAAATATTAATTTAAGCCAGCCTGGAGAGCTTGATGTGCTTAAGGAATTCATTTCTATCTCTTATAGAACATGAAATTATGCAGCTGTCTTATGTGAGCTTTTAATGTTCTCACAGCGACAGCGGCAAATTCCATGTTTTGCTGACGGCTCTTATCTAACATGAAAGCGACCACTGCCATATTTGCTTTTGTATGTTAGCAAAATGACAGCGGCAAACAATATTTGCTGATGGCTCATTGCTGTTTGGAGCGGAACTCATCTAATAATGTGGTGGTTCGTGTAAACATTTTTTTAGAAATATAATCAGAACGAATTAAGTCATCAGCCGCTTTGTCTCGAATAGACAGCATTTCCTGTTTTTCCTGATCATTCCAGTCCCACATAAATTGAATCCCGCTTTCTTTGAGCAATGTAATGCTTTGCTGATTATCACGACGGGTGATATTATTAATAGCTTCACCTGCTTTCTTCCCGGTGGTTTTCAACAGTTGTTGTAAATCTTCAGGTAATTTTTTAAAAAAACGGTTGCTGACCACAAGACTGCCGATGGCATTAGTCATGGACACATTAGTCGCATAAGACAGCTTAGTATGCCATTGCATGGTCAGAGCACCAAAAGTTGAATTATAGACGGTGTCTATACTGCCGTGCTTTGCGGTTAATTGAGTGTAAACGTCAATAATGGATAAAGAAACAGGTGATACCCCGGCCGCCCTGGAAAATGCTTCACCAACGGGATCGCCCTGCCATAACCAGATACGTCTGGTTTTTAATTCATCTAAGGAACGAATGGGTTTTTTTGAGAAGAAATGGATGCTGCCGATTTCAGGCCAGCCTAATAATTCAAATCCCTTAAAACGAAAGCCCGCTTCTATTTCTGACATCAGGTGGTCACGAACGAAATCAGATTCATCGGTGTTTTTAAATAAAAAGGGCATTTCTAATACTCGTGCGGATGAATAAATTCGCCCGACACCATAGCCGGTAAAAAAAGCACCCTGTAATTGACGGCTGCGAATTTTTCGCAGCACATCAGGTTCATCCCCCATCACTCCACCGGGATATATTTTAAACTTCAGACGACCGTTACTTTTCTTATAGACCTCAGCGGCCCAACGATCAATTTCTGTCATCCAGGCTGTATCAGCTGGAATCAGGGTGGCAAATTTAAGAGTATATTGGGCTTTGCTGCTGTTATTTGCTGCGACAGCAAGGCCGGGGACAGCGTGGCCGAAGAGTAAAATAACAATGATGCAAGTGAAAAAACGATTTAAAACCATTGTTCTTCCTTTTCAAGTAGTAAAGAAGCTTTGTATCGGGAGATTTGATTGATTAATGCCTGCTCAGGGTACAAGCTGCTCTTCGATTGAATAATATTAACTAACAAATCATGAAAAGCCTGCTGATTAAAGCGCTGCCGTTCCAGATATTGTGCCTGTAATAGATTAACGACTAATAACTTATTCTGATTGGCGGCATTAGCCTGTTCAAAGTGCTGTTCCGAAAGACTGTAGTTTCCACCCAGCATAGGAGATTTACTGCCATAGTAAACACCAAAGAAAACATGGGCTCCACTCATATAATAATGCTCATCTAATTCCAGAACTCGCTGCATGAACATAACGGCTTTGGGTAATTGTGCCAGGCTGCGTGCCTTATCACGATTCAAATCAATTGATTTTGCCCAGCATGATGCACTCCAGAAAAGAGCAGGTACAGCATCCTGACCGAGTTTATTAATACTGTTTTGTAAGGTTTTAAGATCACCATTAAGATCAGAGTCACTGATTCCGTGATCAAAGAGGACTTGCTTAGCGTGATTAAATCCCCGCTGGTATAAATCAGCCGCCCGCTGCGGATTACC
The DNA here is from genome assembly GCA_030632745.1 of Pseudomonadota bacterium. GTDB lineage: Bacteria > Pseudomonadota > Gammaproteobacteria > GRL18 > GRL18 > GRL18. The sequence continues at coordinate 1,888 of DAOVUE010000062.1, forward strand.
CTTAACCTTAACCTCAATGTTGCCTGCATTAAAACCGTCTTCAACAAAGCCAAAGGCATAGCCATAATAAGCCTGAGCAGCATAAAGTTGCAGAGCATGGTTTCCCGGATCATTGACCAGCATACCTTCGATCAGACTAAGATTGGATGGAATCGCAGAATGTGCCAGATTTAAGTCAGTTTCCTTATTCATAGCAGTGACTCCGCCTTCAATCAACGGCATAGAAGCACGAACCGTCAATTGTGATAGGGAACAGGCGGTGAGTTGAGAAAGTGCATAGAAAAATAAACTCAATTGCAGGAATTTTTTCATATTGATGACGCCTTACTTTATCCTTTTTAATACTTTTTATTAACTAGAAGTCAAGTTTAGCTGAAGACTTTCAATTGTACTTCACTTTAGTTATTAAGAACTTATTCTTCTTTATTAGATATATGCCATATTCTAATAAATTATATTAATAAAATCTAATGTAATTCATTGTTTTGATTAGAGAATATTTATCACACAAAATTATTATATGCAGTCTGCATTGTAACTGATTTCTGTATTTTTTGTTATTTATTATTGATCTTTGTTTAATTTTAGTGGCGGGCTGTAATAGCTGCAATAAAAGGTATAATAAAATGGAAGTGTGAACAACAGAAATATAGTGCATAAAACAACGTGTAAAACAAGCCGGGAGCTAACTGATTAAGACCAATATCCTGCTTTGCCATGAATGTGATTTACTAATTCAAAATCAGCTGCTTGAAGAGGGGGCTAAACTGCAATGTCCCCGCTGCGGGCATGTATTGTATAAGCAAAAGCATAATACCATTATCAAAAGTCTGGCTTATGTTATTACGGCCTTAATGTGTTTTTTGCCTGCCGTTAGTGAACCTGTTATGTCGTTAACTATGGCAGGTCTATCTCAATCACAAAGTTTAATGGGTGGCACTCTGGTGCTGCTGGCTGAACAATACTATCTGGTGGCTATTCTAACCTTTATGTGCAGCATGGCTGTGCCCTTATTCAGACTGCTATTGTTGTTTTATGTTATCTTCAGCATTTCTATTAATTACTATCATAGAAGTTTAACCTGGTCATTTCGTTTATATCATTATATGGAAGAATGGGGCATGTTGGATGTTTATATGCTGGGTATCATAGTGTCTGTGGTTAAATTATTATCAATGGCTGAAATTCAGCCGGGTTTTGGTTTATGGGCCTATGCCGGTTTGTTAGTGAGTTCTATATTGGCATCGACATCACTTAATTCTCATGAAGTCTGGGAAATACTGCTTAATCACGTTCCTAAGCACAAAAATAAACAGGAAAACTTAAGCAGGAATACTATTGATGAACAAAGCTGATAAGATAAAAAATAATGCAGAAGAAGAGGCTCAAAGCACTGCACTAAAAACACTTACAGGTAAAGAGGCAGGACTGGTTTTGTGTTCTGATTGCCATACCATTCATCATCATATTTCTGATATTGATCAACTATGCAATTGCTGTGGTGCGGAATTACATCAAAGAAAAGTGAATAGCCTTAATCGAACCTGGGCTTTACTGATTACTTCCATGATATTATTTTTTCCGGCCAATATGCTGATCATTATGAACGTCACTAGTTTGGGTGCTGACGATCCATCCACTATTATGGGCGGGGTTATTTTATTAATACAATTAGGTTCTTATCCGGTGGCCTTTGTAGTCTTTGCTGCCAGTATTGTGGTGCCCTTATTTAAAATGATAGGTATTATGATTATACTATTATCATTAAAATATAAGGTTAATATAACGGATCTGCAGCGTATCAGAATGTTTCGCTTTATTGAATTTATCGGCCGTTGGTCTATGCTTGATATTTTTGTTATCTCAATTTTAGCGGCTTTGGTTAATATCAGCGGTGTTGCTGTCATTACAGCCGGACCGGCGGCAACTGCTTTTGGCAGTCTTGTCGTTATTACTATGCTGGCGGCCAATAGTTTTGATACTCGCCTTCTCTGGGATCTTAAGGTGGAAGGAAAGACAGAAGGAAAGCAGGAAAGAACACAAATGGAAAAACAAAATGACTGATATTGATCATAATCCAGTGCTTGAAGAGCAGTATGCGATACCGAAAGTCACTACTAAAAAAGGCTTTTCACCTATCTGGATTTTGCCTATTGTGGCTCTTTTAATCGGCCTGGGACTCATTGTTAAGAGTTATCTCAATGCGGGTATTATAGTGACTCTGCAGGTACCTGCAGCGGATGGTATTGTTGATGGTAAAACCCGGATTTTATTCAAGGGCATTGTGGCTGGAGTCGTTAAAGAGCGTGACATAACAGATGATTTACAGCATGTCATCTTATCCATTGAAATGAATAAAAGAACAGAGCCGTTTCTCAATGAAAAAACACAATTCTGGATAGTTGAACCACGTATTTCATTATCCGGTGTCTCAGGCCTGGATACGATCCTGGGGGGGCGTTATATTGCTATTAGTGCAGAAAAGGGAAGTAAATCGAAGCGAAAGTTTATTGCTTTAAATACTCCGCCGCCGCCTTCTCAGGAAACTCCGGGACTGCATATCAAGCTCAGACTTAATCGTCTGGCATCAGTTGATCAGGGTACTGTGATTTATTATAAACAAATTCCAGTGGGAGAGGTGACTCATTATACCCTGGAAGAAAATGACAGTGAAATACAGGCATGGGTTTTAATTAAGCCTGAATATGCTCATCTGGTTAAAAAAGATTCTCTTTTTTATAATGTCAGTGGTATAAAAATTGATGCGGGTCTGAGCGGTATAAAAATAAAGACAGAATCTTTGATTTCGGTGCTGGCAGGGGGTATTGCGTTTCATACCCCTGTTTTACATGCAGAGAAAAATAATGCTCCCAATGGCCCGGATAAAGCAAATAAAAGTAATACCAGCATAGTCGAGCACGGGTCTATATATTTACTCTATGATGATTTTGAAAGTGCAAATGTCGGCATCCCGATTGTTTTACTGTTCAAAAATGTGCTTAATTTACAGGAGAATATCACTGTAATAAAATTTCAGGGACGTAAAATCGGTACTCTAGGAAAATTTTCCTATGATAAAACAAGCAATGAAACGGTCGTTGTTGCTCACATCGATCCGCTGATGGAAGATGCTTTGAGAGATAATACGCAATTCTGGATTGTAAAACCCAGTCTGAGTCTGTTAGAAATATCAGGATTTGATGCCTTGATCCAGGGTAATTATATTTCTATGAGACCTTCCATCGGAGGTGAATTAACACGTAAATTTAAAGTGTCTGAATCGATACCCTCTTTATCAAAGAGTGAGCCCGGACTGCATTTCTATATAGAAACAGACACCTTGTCCTCTATGAAAAAAGGTGTGCCTATTTTTTATAAACAGATACCCGTGGGTAATATTGAAGGCTTTGAATTAACAAAAGATACAGAAAAGGTGAGACTAAGTGCTTTTATTAAGCCGGAATTTGCTCATCTGGTGAAAAAGAATTCACGTTTTTATAATGTCAGCGGATTAAATATACAAGCTGGTTTATCCGGCGTAAAAGTTAAAACAGAATCTCTGATGAGTTTGATTACCGGTGGTGTTTCTTTTTATACTCCTGTGACTTTTACTGAACAGGAACATCAGGCTGTAGTAGAACAGAGTAAAAATGATGATGTCTTTAAACTGTATGATGATTTTGATGATGCAAAAGCCGGCTATGAAGTGTCTTTAATTTTTGATACAGCAGCAGGTTTATCAGCAGGTTCTACAAAGGTTATATATAAAGGGCTGGTGTTAGGTGTGGTGAAAAAAATTACACCTGATAAAGGTAAACAGACAGTGACGGCTTCTATTACATTTGATCCAATTGCTGAAAACAATTTAGTTGAAGATACAAAATTCTGGATGGTAAGACCTCAAATATCACTTTCAGGTGTAAAAAATATAGAGACATTACTGGGGGGGGATTATATTACCCTGCGTCCGGGAGAGAGTAAGAAAAAGCAGCTGACATTCAAAGTCAGTCAGCACAAACCTCCTTTTAATCATACGTTTCCCGGCTTGCATTTAAAGTTAAACAGTACTGAATTAGGTGCCGTCGCTATGGGTTCTCCTATACTGTATCAGCGTATTAAAATTGGGGATGTGCAGAATTATGAGCTGGCAGAAGATAGAATAAGCGTGAATATATTAATACATATTTTACCTCAATATAAAGATCTGGTGACTTCAGACTCGCGCTTTTATAATGCTTCCGGTATCCGTATTAATGCTAATTTATCAGGTGTAGATATTCGTACAGAGTCGTTTGAAAGTATATTAGCAGGCGGTATTGCTTTATATAATATGCCTGATCAGAAGCATAAATCTAACACAAGACAACAAAAGAAAGTGAGAAATGGTGCAGTATTTGATTTATTTAATGATTATGATGCTGCTCGAACTAATGCATTCTATGTTAATATACGTTTTTCAGATCCTCAGGGACTCTCTATTGGCAGTAAAGTCAAATATAAGGGGATCATTGTGGGTGAGGTTGAGTCCATATCTTTAGATAAGAATAATAGTGATTTAGTTTGGGTGAAGCTGGAACTGGATTCAGTATTAAAAGCCGTTCTGGGAAAAAAATCACTCTTTTGGGTGAGTAAAGCACATATTGGATTGACAAGAACGGATAATATTGACACTCTGATTTCAGGAAATTATATCAATGTTCTGCCAGTGAAAACAGTAAAGGGTCAATCCATTGTTCCCCCTGAAGCAATAAATTTTACAGCTCTTGATGAAGAGCTTTTAATTAGTCAATCCAGGTCCGGTTTTACTGTGAGTTTAACCGCATCACGCTTGAGTTCGGTTAGAACAGGAGACCCTGTCTATTATCATCAGGTGGTAGTAGGAAAAGTAATTGGTTATGAAATTGCCGATACAGCGGATCAAATTCTCATTTATTTAAGCATCAGGAATCGCTTTAAGCCATTAATTCGGGAAAATAGTAAATTCTGGCATGCCAGCGGTGTCTCAATGGATATCAGATTATTCGGTACCTCAAAAATCAGAACAGAATCATTAGAATCTATTATTGCGGGTGGTATCAGCTTTGCGACACCGGATAACGATAAAATGGGAGATATGCTGGCATCCGGCAGCTTTTTCGTTTTACATGATGAGCCGAAAGAACAATGGACACAATGGAATCCTATTATTCATCTCAGCAAAGAAATGCAGCAGGATTAGAAACTGCAGGGCTGGAAAATAGCAGGGCCAGAAACAGCAGGGCCGGAAAACAGCAGGGCTGGAAAACAGCATGTTGAAAAATGGTGATGTAGATTAATGAAGTTTAAATGGGTGTATTATTATGGATTTAAGTTGGATTGTTATTTCCTTATCAGAAACGACCTGGTTACTGATTACTTTCATTATGGGTTTACTGGCATATAAGTTCGGTCTTCCTCCTATGGTAGGATTTCTGGCAGTTGGCTTTATGCTTAAAGCGTACGGCCTGGAAAGTACCCATGAACTTCGGGAAATTGCTGATCTGGGTGTGACCCTGATGTTATTTACCATCGGTCTGAAGCTGGATTTAAAAAGTCTGCTGCGTATCCAGATCTGGGGTGTTGCATCGGCTCATATGCTGATCACCATTCTGGTCTATGGAGTGCTGTTTTTTATTCTCAGTGCTTTGGGAATATCCA
>DAOVUE010000274.1 GCA_030632745.1 Pseudomonadota bacterium
AAAGGGGGAAGGGACTTGGACAGCACGGACTAACCTTCTTCCTTAAAGGGGGAAGGAAATTGAACAGAACGGACTTACATTGAGAAGTTTCTAAAGTATTACATAACACCCGGGAATAGCTCTACTTTTTATCAGCCTCATACGGTAAAATAGCCTCTTTTTTCCTTTCGAGAGATCAAATGACTGTAAAAACTCGCTTTGCACCCAGCCCGACTGGTTATTTACATATTGGAGGTGCCCGTACGGCTCTTTTTTCCTGGTTATATGCCAGAAGACACCAGGGAACCTTTGTTTTACGGATTGAAGATACTGACAGGGAGCGTTCTACCCAGGAAGCTGTAGATGTCATTCTGGAGGGCATGCAATGGCTGGGTTTAAATCATGATGAAGGGCCTTTTTACCAGTCGCAGCGTATGGAACGTTATAAAGAAGTCATTCAGAAGCTGATGGATGATGGTTTTGCCTATAAGTGCTATTGCAGTAAAGATGAATTAAATGCTATGCGTGAAGAGCAAATGGCAAAAAAAGAAAAGGCACGTTATGACCGTCGCTGCAGGGGGCTGGAGGCTCCTCCATCAGGTAAAGAAAGTATTCAGCCGGTGATCCGTTTTAAAACTAATATTGATGGTGAAGTGGTTATTAATGATCATGTTAAAGGTCAGATTATCATTAACAACCGGGAATTGGATGATCTGATTATTGCCCGTGGTGACGGGACCCCTACTTATAATTTAGTGGTCGTTGTTGATGATCTGGACATGGGAATGACGCATATTATCCGTGGTGATGACCACCTTAATAATACCCCGCGACAGATTAATATTCTTAAAGCTATGGGAGCTGCAATTCCTGAGTATGCTCATTTGCCTATGATTCTGGATGAGCAGGGCGCTAAATTATCCAAACGTCATGGTGCGGCCAATTTATTGAACTATCGTGATGAAGGCTATTTGCCTGAAGCCTTATTGAATTATCTGGTGCGTCTGGGCTGGTCACATGGTGATCAGGAAATATTTTCTGTAGCTGAAATGATTGATTTATTTGATTTAAATGATATCAATAAATCAGCCTCCTGTATTAATCCGGAAAAATTACTCTGGTTGAATCAGCATTATATCAAGGAAGGTGATGCACAGCATGTGGCTGAACATCTTGCCTGGCATATGGAAAAGCAGGGCATTAATATTGAAAATGGGCCTGCATTAACCGCTATTGTTAACGCATTGTCGGAACGCTCAAAAACGTTAGTGGAAATGGCACAAAACAGTCGTTATTTCTTTGAAGATTTTGCTGAGTTTGACGAAAAAGCAGCTAAAAAGAACTTTAAAGCGGCTGCACTGGAGCCGCTGCAAAAGTTACTGCAGCATTTTACTGCTGTTGATGAGTGGAAAGGTGAGGATCTGCATCAAATTGTACTTAATGTAACCGAAGAATTAGACTTGAAACTGGGCAAGGTTGCACAACCTCTGCGTGTCGCTATAACCGGAACGTCTATGTCTCCCTCAATCGATGTCACTCTGGAGCTGATTGGTCGGGAACGTAGTCTGGAAAGAATATCTAAAGCTATCAGCTTTATAGAGGAAAAAGTCGCTAATCAGTAGTACATTTCTTAGTAGAGACGTTGCATGCAGCGTCTCTACAGAGATCAACACAGTTCTAAATCACATCTTTCCACATAATCCTTTAAGAACCATATCGGTATGGCTGATGATGCCGATAACTTGCCCATGCTGTACAACAGGAGCACGGGAAAGACCTAGTTGTTCAAAGAGTCGGGCACAATAACGAATATCCATGTTTTGATGAATAGTTACTATAGGTTTTGTCATCACTTCATATATATTGGTGCGCTCAACAGATTTATCCGCAGCTAATACCTGGCGGGCTATATCAGAAACAACAACCATGCCCCATTCATCATTTTCATGACGTTTGTTGACAATCAATGTTTTGGTTTCAATATGCTGCATTTCATGCAGAGCTTCCTTAACGGTTTTCATCCCGTCAACAAAATCCACCTTTTTCTTCATAACATCTTTAACTTTAATGATAGTCGGCTTCATAATCTCTCCTCAATTGTTTCTGTCAGTTCTTTGATTTGATGTGAAACACCTAAGGCATCTTCTACATCAATCTGAAAAGCAATACCTGTTCCGGGTGAATCATCAAAATGACCTACTTCACTGATTCTTTCCAGAATTTCCCGGCTAAGATGTTCTTCAACCAGTAATAATAAAACATCCCGCTGGGTTTCCAGGGTCAGACCAAAAAATGTTTTTGTCTGTTTTATTCCTTCTCCACGTGCATTATTAATTACAGTTGCACCTGTTGCTCCAGCGGTTCGGCTTGCTTCCAGCACCTGATTGGTGACATCATCATTAACAAATGCAATAATTAGTTTAAATCGCATTATAGTCCTACCTTTTTTTAAAATTTAGTAACTTTTAGTAACTTTTAGTAAGTTTTAACAAACACAAAGCATTTATTCAGCAACTGCTGTTGTATCCTTTCTTTTTGTATACCATTCTGATAATTGTGCATAGGCTAATACAGAAATAATGGGGAACAGGCTGGCAAAAGCAATCAGTCCAAAACCGTCTAATAATGGACTGCGTCCCGGTACATTAGTTGCCAGGCCAATCCCCAGTGCTGCTACAATCGGCACAGTTACCGTTGAAGTGGTTACACCACCGGAATCGTAGGCTAAAGGAATAATCATTTTTGGAGAATAAAGAGTCTGAATAACAACAATGATATAGCCTGTTATAATAAACCAGTGTAATGGCAGACCGGTGATAATACGCCATGAACCCAGTGAAATACCAAATGCAACCCCTATAGCAACAGCAATACGCAGTCCCCAGATGCCGATTGAACCACCTGATACTTCATTGGCTTTAATGGCAACGGCTAATAATGAAGGTTCAGCAATGGTGGTACTAAAACCAATGGTAAAGGCAAATATATAAACCCAGTAATATTTGCTCCAGTGAATTTCAACACCGGGCTGCAGATCTTCAGGGGAATGTAAAATAAAATGGTAATCAGTTAATTGAGTGGCCATCATTTTTCCAATAGGGAAAAGCGCATCCTCCAGCCCCTGTAAGAAAAGAGCCAGCCCGAGAACGACATAGAAAAACCCCATCAGAACACGTTTTAGATTGGGAATTTTCTTGCGGATAACGAAAAACTGAAAGCCGAAAATAATAGCTGCAATGGGTATCACATCGGTAATGGTGTGTAAGAATGTGACTGCAAATTCAGTGATTAACTTAATTAATACATCCATATTAATAAGTCATCCCGTAGGCCATAACAAAGATCATCGGTGTCAGAGACGCCAGTGCTATCAGACCAAAACCATCCAGCATGGGGTTACGTCCTTTGATACTGGATGCCAGACCAATGCCTAAAGCCGTCATTAAGGGTACGGTAATTGTCGATGTGGTAACACCGCCTGAATCATAGGCAATACCAATAATTTCTTTGGGTGCAATCATGGTCATCATAACGACCAGAACATAGCCGCCCATAATGATCCATTGAATAGACCAGCCTTTGATTATACGTAGTACACCAATAACGGCTGCCAGTCCAACGGAAAAAGCGACAGTAAATTCTAAACCCTGAGCGTATTGCTTAATGGCTGCATCGGTTGTTTCAATCCCACCGCCCTGTGCTGCAATCCGGGCGGCTTTTTTAGACACTGCAATTAAGGCCGGTTCAGCAA
>DAOVUE010000170.1 GCA_030632745.1 Pseudomonadota bacterium
ACTAGTCTGTCTAGCTTTTTATTACCTGGTATTACTTGTATGTCCACATTATTCTCATTGTAATAAAGTTTTTGGCAAAACAGCCCACATATTCTTCAGAAGACCATAAATTATTATGTTGCTATTTGTTATCAATTACAATACATGAAGTACTGCTGTATAATAAAAATATGCATCCAGTTCGAGGTTTCTTTGTTGGTAATTTGTTGGGCCGGTTAGATGACACGATTGCTGCTGCAAATCAGCCAGAAGGGCGCATTTTATCCGCCAGGTTCAATCGTGCAGTTGATTCCTACTGAAGTAATGATTAAGCATCATAAAGGCTGAAGTGAAAAGCTTGACATGTATTATCAATAATAGGCCAGCCAATTGAGTACCCGTTGTTTTTTATGTTACATAAGTGATCAATTTTCTAGTGTTCAACTTTTCTGGAGATCAAATAACCACCGATTAAAACAGGAAATATGCCAGCGAACTGGCTATTTTCTGGTACTTCATTCAGTGTTAGATAAGCAAACAATAAAGTAAATACAGGAATTAAAGCCGCCATGGCACTGGCTTTGGTAATGGATATTCGATGAATGGATTCAACCCAGAATATTTTGGATAAACCCATTAATAATAGACCCGTTGCGGCAATATAAGGCAGAGAACGGATCATATTGTCCCATTCAGGCAGGGGTTCAAACACAATGGCAATTAATAATAAAACGGGCAGGGCAATAATGCTTCTAAAGGCCAAAATAGTTTCGGAACTGACTTGTCTGCGTGCTCTCTTTTGATATAAATTTGCAATTGGAGCAATGGCCGCTGCAAGTAAGATAAGCAAATCACCAAAATTTAAAACCAGTTCATCCGGGAACAGAATAATGATGGCTCCAGCGGCCATCAGCAGGGCACCTGATAAATGAATCAGGGCAAATTTTTCTCCACCAATCAGATTGAAGTAGAAAAAAGAAAAAAATACCTGCAGGAAGATGAGTACTGCCATATTACCGGCGCTAGTATAGGAAAGGCCAATGTAAATGCAGGCAAACATCAGGCTGATAAAAAAAGAAGTCAGGAGTAAATCTTTCCAGGCTGACCACAAAAAAAATTCTGTGAATTTTTTTCGCAGTATAACTAATGTCATGAATGATATTATGGAAAATACCAGAGTAAAACTATAGGCGAAAACCGGAGTAATATATTGCAATGTCAAAAGGGTGAAAATAGGAAACCAACCTTCAAAAAATGCAAAGGCCAGCATAAGAAATTCACCTGAACGTTCTTGTTTCAAACATTTTTCCCCAAGTTGTTTTTTTATTAAATATGATAACACACTGAAAAATTAAAATTGATAGCCATCTATCTGCTGGTACAATAATCAGGGGCCAGTGGCACAGGTGATAGGGAGGCAGATTAAAAATAGTGGCTCTTCGCATTATTGTGTACTTTTCATATCGTTTTAACAGGCTTATATAAGGATACGATAGAAACTAATTCGTTATTCCCAATCCTCATTATTACGCCTGTTTTGTTCTTCCTGATCACCCGCCAATACTTTTGCCAGTTCATCTCTGGCCTGACGTGAGATGGATATGCGTTTTTCCAGGGCATCTGTCTGATAAAGCTGCTGAAATAAACTTCGATCATGGTCGGAAAAAATATTGGTGGCATGATGTGCTTCATAAGCCCCATAACCCAATTCAAGCAATGCTTTTTCTCCTAACACCATAGCAGAACTCAGCATTTCACGCTGGAACAAGTTGACACCTCTATCCAATAAATCAAAGGCATGTCCCATGTCATAAGCACGGGATAAAATGGTTAAATGAGGAAAATGTTTTTTTGCCATATCAATAATATCCAGTGCCATTTGTGGTTCATCGACACAGACTATCATTATTTTAGCCGAATCTGCACCGGCAGAATGTAATAATGCAGACTTGCGGGCATCACCATAAAATACCTTATAACCATAGACTCGTGCATCATCAATCATATCCGGTTCATGATCCAGAATAGTAGTACGTATATTATTGGCATGTAATAGTCGCCCGACTACCCGTCCAAAACGACCAAAGCCGGCAATGATAACCGGATGATTCATATTCTCTAAAATGTCATGATCAGCTATAGGAGAAAACTGTGCAAACCCGGGTTGTATAAAATAATCATTTAATAACATTAACAGCGGGGTCACTGCCATTGACAGAGCAACAACAACGATTAATGGCTCTATCACCTGAGGAGATATTATTTCCATATCGCCGGCTAATGTGAATAAAACAAAAGCAAATTCTCCTCCCTGAGATAATACGATTGCAAAGAGCGGGTATTGACTCGTCGAAAAAGCAAATAACCTGGCAATCACAATTAGTACGCAGAGTTTAACAAGGACCAGAAGCATCACCAGAGAAAGGATGAACAGGGGCTGCTCAATCAATAAGCCAAAATTAATAGACATGCCGATAGCAATAAAAAAAAGTCCCATCAACAAGCCTTTAAAGGGATCAATCTCTACCTCTAATTCGTGTCGAAATTCTGATTTGGCTAATAACACTCCCGCCAGAAAACTTCCTAAAGCCATGGACATTCCCACTTTATCCATGAGTAAAGCAATCGCAATAATCAACAAGAGTGAAAAAGCAATAAATATCTCACGCATATGGGTGCGGGCAATAATTTTAAAAATAGGCTCAGTGAGATAGTGACCACCAACGATAACTAAAGCAATAACGCCGATTACTTCAGCAATTGCTGATAATAAATCGCTATTATTGCCAAGCTGGCTATCACCCATTAATGGAATGATGGCCATCATAGGTATCACCGCCAGATCCTGAAAAAGCAGAACAGAGAATGCAGAATGACCGGTTTGTGTGGTCAGCAGGTTTTTTTCATTGAGTGTTTGTAGTGCAATGGCGGTGGAAGACAAGGATAGAGACATGGCAATAATTAAGGCACTGCTCCAGTTTAAACCCAGCCATAAAGCAATAATATAAAATAAAATACTGGTTAATATCACTTGTCCGCCGCCCATTCCAACAATTTGACGACGCATCTCCCATAGGCGCTTAGGTTCTAATTCAAGCCCGATCAGGAATAATAATAACACAACACCAAACTCTGCAAAGTGAAGAATATCTTCAACATTAGTGATTAGAGCCAAACCCCAGGGGCCAATGACGGCTCCAGCCACCAGATAACCTAAAACAGATCCCAGTCCCATTTTTTTAAATAATGGGACTGCAATAACTGCTGATAATAAATAGATAAGAATATTAATCAGTAGTGGATGCTCATTCATCACTTTGTCCTGCCTGCCGATATAAATCTTCAATACGCTGAGAATACAGCTGAGTAAATTGCGTTAATTCCGTTTCAGTTGCTCTATGAGCCTGGTGCAGTGCCAGCGGGGAATGATAATGCATACCACAATGAACAGACAGTTGTTCCAGAGGTCTTAAAAAATCATCCAGACTATAATTATCATCACCACCTTGCTGATAGGAACGATGCTTATGTCCTGTAGTAACAACCGCCATAGTAGATTTTCCCTGTAACGCACGTCCATGTGCTTCATTATCCAAAGAAAATTGTCTGGTTAAGACCACCTCCTGCCATTGTTTCAGTAATGCAGGTACATTGTAGCAATAGAGCGGGAACTGAAAAATAATTAATTTTGCCTGCCGTAATAGTGATTGCTCTTGTGAAATATTAATATGAAAATCCGGATATTTCTGATAAAGATCATCAATAATCACGTGCTCTGTTTGAGACACACCATCAAGTATTGTTTTATTGGCATGTGAACGGTGAGGATATGGATGTGAAAAAACAATAAGTATCATATTGAACCTAGAAAACGCAGTTGACATCGTTATGAAACAGTCAAGAGTGCTGAAGATTAAGGGTTTTACTGGATATTTTGGCTTTATTCGTACCCCGAGGGCATGTAATAGTCATTCTACGGGTGAAGCCAAAATATTTAGAAAATCCTTAAGGTGCAGTGCTATTGTCTGTTGTAATAGATTTTAACTGCGTTTTCTAGGTTGAACCAACCAGTCAAAGCAGCAATATTGCATGTTCAAGTATAGCAGATGAAATTATTCAACAATTAATACGTGGGCATATTTTCATCGACGTCTTGTGCCCAGGCCGTAACACCTCCGGAAAGATTGATCACATTCTTAAACTGCGCCTGCTCCAGAAATTGTCCTACCATGCGGCTGCGGACACCATGATGACAAATTACAATAGTTTCCTGTTGCGGATTCAATTTACTCAACTGCCCGGGAATAGTTTGCATGGGAATGAGTTCTGAGCCTTTGATATGACAAATATCATATTCCCAGCTTTCACGTACATCAAGTAACAATGGATTGCTGTCTGTTGTTTTTAAATATTGATGAACCTGTTGCGGAGTCATTTCCTGCATGTAACCTTCTCCTAAGAAGCATTTTATTAAAACATTAAATATTATCTGACTATAACAGTCAAGTATTTATTGACAAGGACTAATATAATAACTATCATAATAACCAAGTATTTTACTAAGTTATTTATAATAGGAACTAAAATGGCCAGAAAAGGAAAAAAGCGTTCTATACAAGTTTGGGGTTGTGACCTTGAAGATGGAACAAAAATTACAAATGAAGATGAAGGTATTGTTAGTGTCATTGTCAATGGCGATCATAGCGTAACTGTTACCGATATAAACCATGTCGAAAAAATAGTTGAAGGTGCCCGTTGGGTCTCCTACGTTCCACGACAAAATTAAATTATCAGTGTTTCACAACAAAAGGCTATTGTTTTTTTAGACAGCCCCTTTTTTTAGACAGCCTCTAAGTCCCGCAGAATGTCTGGTGGACAACCTCATCTTCTGTTGGAGCATCTCTTAACGCTTGATGCTCTTCCTGAACGGTAAAAGGATTGGCCAGAACAAGATTGAGTCGATGAAAAT
>DAOVUE010000340.1 GCA_030632745.1 Pseudomonadota bacterium
ACATAGCTCACTATGCAACCAAAACAGCAACTTCAGAGGACAAAAAATCTCCTGCGCAATTTTGCTACTTTAATTTTTGCCAAGTCCCTTATTTAATTCTTTTGTCACAGTCAAAATAAATCACTGTGGCTCTTTATATTTTCTAGATTTTATTTTTAAACGCTGTATCGACTTTAATAGCCGTAAAACTCAATTGCGTTAAAGCAAAACTAACTAAAAGGGCGACAGGATCCAGCTTCAGATAGCCCATCCCCACTGCCATCAACAGCAGTGTTAATATAAACTTTTGCATCACACCGGTGTATATTTCCATGGAACTCTGTAGTGTGTTGCTTGATGCAATCTCTCCGGCGCGATTAATACGCCAGGCCATAAGCAATGTTCCTGACAAAGTAATTGCTCCGCCATACAGAGCCGCAATGAATCCATGTATGTTATTCAGTGCAAAATAAACAACAGCAACCATCAATAGAATGGCAAACTGTACAATTAATAGCCTGCGCACCACACGGCGCATAACTACTTCTGCAAAACTCATTCAATTAACCATACTGATAGTAATTTTTTCACGCTTATTTGTCCAGGGAATTATAATGATAATATTGTTCTAGATCAATTAAAAACACAAGATAGCAATATTTATTTCATAATAGCGAGGGACACCGATTGTTTTCACTTTATATGTGCCAGTATACCTTCCAGCTCGTCTATACTATTATAATGAATAACCATTTTTCCCTTACCCCTGTTTCCATGCTGAAACAGCACTTTAGCACCCAGCTTATCCGTAAGACTGGTTTGCAGATTGCTAATATTAGGATCCATCTTTTTTTCTGCAGGCACTTTAGGATTCAGTACTTTTTTAATTAAACGCTCTGTTTCTCTAACCGAAAGACCTTTACTCACAACATGACGAGCGGTATAGGATTGTTCTTCACCTTGTAGAGCTAATAAAGCACGTGCATGCCCCATTTCCAGATCACCATTTTCCAGCAAACGTCGGGTTCCTGCCTCTAACTCCAGCAAACGCAGTATATTGGATACAGCAGCACGCGATCGGCCTACGGCCTCAGCCGCCTGTTGATGAGTCAAACTAAACTCTTCGATTAATCGTTTTAAAGCATTGGCTTCTTCAATAGGACTGAGATCTTCACGCTGAATATTTTCAATCAACGCCATGGCAATAGCCGCTTTATCAGAGACATCACGAATAATCGCAGGAATATCAGCTAAGCCCGCCATCTGGGCGGCACGCCAGCGACGTTCACCAGCAATAATCTCATATTTTTGTTCATCCTGAACAGTAGAAGCACCCACAGGACGGATCACAATCGGCTGAACTACACCTTGTGATGTTATAGAATCGGCTAATTCCTGCAGAGCATCGGAGTGCATCTCAATACGCGGCTGATAAATACCCGGCTGGATGAGTTCCAGTGGAATATTATACAATTCACCATCTGCTTTTTTGTTAAGCGATTCCTTTTCAGCATGAGATCCGATGTCTTTATCTGATTTTTTATTAACGCTCTTATTGGCGCTATGGCTTAAGCTGCCTCCCAATAATGCGTCCAAACCACGCCCTAAACCTCGTTTTTTTACTGCCACTCGTATAATTCCTTAATTTTACAAAAAAAAATCCCCCTCAGTCCCCCTTCGCCTCGTGGTGCCTACTCTTGGTGAAAAAGGGGGAGGCTAAGAGCAGTTTTGCAAGTACCTCCTTATTCCACAAGCATACTCTACCTCTACAAGCATACCAAAAAAATATTATTGCAGAGAGTTTATCTTTAAGCCACCTCTGTCTGCAGAGCTTCTTCCTCACGGCGCAGCATTTCACCTGCCAGAGCAAGATAAGCCCGTGCACCTTTGGAGCTGCGATCATAGCTTATTACCGGCATTCCGTGACTGGGAGCTTCTGCCAGGCGTACATTTCTGGGTACGATAGTGCGATAAACCTTATCTCCGAAAAATTTCAGCAACTGACGTGAGACTTCAATCGCCAGGCGATTTCGGGGATCAAACATGGTTCTTAAAATACCGGCAATTTCCAGATCAGGATTTAATGATTCCTTAATACTTCTGATGGTCTCATTGAGTGCAGTCAAACCTTCAAGTGCATAATATTCACACTGCATGGGGATCATAACACTATCAGCAGCAACCATTGCATTAACGGTCAGCATATTCAAAGAGGGAGGACAATCAATAAGAATATAATCATAATCAGCTTCAATTTCTCTAAAACGATAGTTAAGCTGGCGTTCCCGATC
Organism: Pseudomonadota bacterium; assembly: GCA_030632745.1. Lineage (GTDB taxonomy): Bacteria > Pseudomonadota > Gammaproteobacteria > GRL18 > GRL18 > GRL18. Next base: position 2,271 of record DAOVUE010000340.1, read on the forward strand.
CAGTTTACTCATCAATTCCACTTCAGCCGCAGTTAAATCACCATTACCCGGTATCAGATCATAGGCTGCTTCCTCAACCCGAACTTTAACTTCACGGACTGAAACTTTTGACACTAATAAATCATAGCTGCTGAATTCAACTTCATTCTTGTCAATACCACTGCCGGTGGTTGCATTACCCTGCGGATCCAGATCAACAAGTAAAATCCTGCGCTTAGTTGCTGCCAGTGATGCTGCCAGATTGATACTGGTTGTAGTTTTACCTACACCGCCTTTTTGATTAGATATGGCGATAATTTTTGCCATTGTTATGCCTGCTGCTGTAATTAATGGTTATTTAATTGAATTTATTCAAATACAATTTGAATCAAATGCCTTTGAGCATTTAACCCGGCGACTTCAAGTTTATTTATTTCAGCTATTCTAAAGCCTTTAGGAAGTTGTGCAATCTCCTGCTCAGGTATTTGTCCCTTCATGGCTAAAAATCGCCCTTCTCTGCGACACAAATGCTGACAAAACATCAGCATATCTTCCAGTGAGGCAAAAGCTCTGGAAATAATCCGGTCAAATTTATTGCTGTCATCAATTTGTTCGACAGAATCCGCTAAATAATCCTCGACTCTGCTGTGTACTGCTTTCACGTTTTTCAAACCCAGTTGAGCAATAGCTGTTTGAATAAAACGTATTTTTTTACTGCGTGCACCCAGCAGCACAAAGTCGATATGCGGCAAACAAATAGCCAGAGGAATACCGGGAAGTCCTCCACCCGTACCTACATCAAGCACATGTTTAAGCGGTTTTTCTGTCTG
>DAOVUE010000084.1 GCA_030632745.1 Pseudomonadota bacterium
AAGATGAAGGCTTTTTCGAGTCTGCAGCCTAATGCCAGTGAGATTATAAAAAAAGAAGGTTTAAAAGCTGAAAACCTGCGTAAATTGCTGCTGGCTATGGCAAAAGACGTTCGGGTCGTTATGATTAAACTGGCAGATCGTCTGCATAATATGCGTACTCTGGGGTCACTGCCGGAAAAAAAACAAAAAATCATTGCCCATGAAACAGCAGAAATCTATGCACCCTTAGCCAATCGATTAGGCATCTGGCAGCTGAAATGGGAATTAGAAGATCTCGCTTTTCGTTATATTGATCCGTCCAATTATAAAAAAATAGCCCAATACATTTCAGAACGTAAAGTTGATCGTGATAAATATATTGATGAAGTGGTCAGGGTGATTAATGATAATCTGAGAGAAAATCATATTGAGGCTGAGGTTACAGGACGTTCAAAACACATTTACAGCATTTGGAAGAAAATGCAGCGTAAAAACTTAGGCTTTCATCAGTTATATGATCTTCGTGCAGTAAGAATTCATGTGGATGAACTTAAAGATTGTTATCATGCTCTTGGGGTGGTACATACTATCTGGCGTCATATCCCTTATGAATTTGATGACTATATTGCCACTCCTAAGGAAAATAATTATCAGTCTATTCATACGGCTGTGGTTGGTCCAGAGGGTAAAACTCTGGAAATACAGATTCGTACCTATGATATGCATAAACATGCAGAATACGGGGTGGCTGCACACTGGCGTTATAAAGAAGGTGGAAAAGAGGGTAGTCACTACGATCAAAAAATTGCCTGGCTGCGTCAGCTGCTTGAATGGAAGGATGAAGAAAAGAATGCCGGTGACTTTATTGATCGTTTTAAATCGGAGGTATTCCAGGATCGTGTTTATGTTATGACACCCGAGGGTGAAATTATTGATATGCCGCAGGGAGCAACACCTTTGGATTTTGCCTTTTATGTGCATACTGAAGTCGGGGCGCGTTGCCGTGGTGCTAAAGTTAACGGCCGCATGGTGGCTTTAACTTATGAACTGAAAAGTGGTGAACAGGTTCATATTCTGACCACCAAAAATGGCTCTCCCAGCCGGGACTGGTTAAATCCTCAATTAGGTTATTTAAAAACCTCCCGTGCCCGGGCAAAAGTCAGACACTGGTTTAAACAACAGGATCATGATCATAATATACTGGCAGGCCGGGAAATTCTGGAAAAAGAACTGCATCGTTTAGGTATTCTTAATATTTCGCATGATAAATTAGCACAACACTTTCATCTCGGGCATGCGGAGCAGTTATTTGCTGAAATTGGTCGTGGTGAAATCACCAGCGGTCAGATAGCTTCCGCAATTCAGGATCTTAGCGGATACAGGGAGCAGAAAAATAAAGGTGATTTTGAGCCTCCGCCGATTCAGCAAACCATTGAATTATTACCACAGGGTTCGGGCGATGTTACCATTTACGGTGTTGATAATGTTTTAACTCAGATAGCCCAATGTTGTAAGCCGGTTCCCGGAGATGAAATCATTGGCTTTATAACCAAGATGCGAGGCATTACCATCCATCGTAGTGATTGCCATAATGTTCTTCATGCCCTGGAAGAAAACAGTGAACGATTAATTGAGGTTGAATGGAACCACGAAATCAATCAATGTTATACCGTTATGATTGAATTAATTGCTATGGACAGACAAGGCCTGTTAAGAGATATTACGGCTATTCTGGCTAATTTAGAAATTAATGTATTAGGTATTAATACATCAACCAATAAAGCAGATTATTCTGCAAGAATGCGCCTGTCACTTGAAATTGCCGGTATTGCACAACTCAGCAGGGCTTTGAATCGTATCGATCAATTATCGAATGTAGTTGAAGTTTATAGAATTAGTGATTAGTCCCTGAATAAGCCAGGGGGTCGTTGTAAGTAAGGGGTCGGAGTCAAATGGCATGACTACCGAAGATTTGTTAAATTCAGTAGTTGTGCCATTTGACTCCGACCCCATCAGTGACAGAAAACTGCCGACTATCTTTTATTTCAGGCGATTAATACCCAGAGCTTTTAATAAATACTTTTCATAGATAGGTTCACTGGAACCTGTTTTCATTTTACGGATAAAGTACTTTTCAAAACCAATCTTGGCTAAATGTACCCATTTGCCTTTTTTGAACCAGGCCAGATTACGTGGTGGAATTTGTGGAATAGCCACAAATGCTGCGCCTGTATTACCCATATCTGCTAAGCAAATGGCATTCCAGGTGGCTTCTTCAGTGGGTTCTATATCATTGAGTTCATCTCTTATATTGTGCACAATGGCGGTCACCATTGACTCAATCATATACCCTGTTTTGGGCGCACCTGTTGGGACCGGGGTGGCTTCAACGGGGGGGATTGCGATACAAACACCGGCTGAGAAAATACTCGGATATTTAGGACTGCGCTGATGTTTGTCAACAATAACAAAGCCCCGTGGATTACACAGACCTTCTACGCTGGCAACGGCATCAACACCTTTAAAGGCCGGCAGCATCATGCCGTGTTTAAAGGGTAACTCATGCTGTTTTTTAATACTACCGTCATCATTAAGCTCATCAACATACATCATACCGTCTTCAATTTTTGTGGTTTTGGCATTACAAATCCATTGAATATGATGCTGACGAAGTTCTGATTCCAGCATACTCTTGGAATCTCCCACACCACCCAGTCCCAGATGGCCGATATAAGGCTCTGATGTCACATAGGTCATGGGTACTTGGTCTCGAATTTTACGTTTCTGCAGTTCTCTATTTAAAATAAAGGCATATTCGTATGCGGGGCCAAAGCAGCTGGCAAATGGCATAGCACCTACAATTGCAGGTCCGGGGTTTTCGGCAAGTTGTTTAAAATTAGCAAAAGCTGTTTCAGCATGAGGCAAGGAACAAATTGATTGTGTATGGGCAGAGGGGCCGGAGCCTTCTACTTCTTCAAAAGCAAGCCTTGGCCCGGTGGCGATAATGAGATAATCGTAAGTGATTTTTTCATCATTGTTAAGAGTAAGTTCTTTGTTTAGAGGATCAATTTTATCAACACGATGGGCAATAAAATTAATGCCGCGTTTTTCAAGATAAGGTCTCATTTCAAAACTGATGTCTTTTCTTTCCCGCCAGCCGACGGCTACCCAGGGGTTTGACGGAGTAAAATCAAAGGTTTCATTTTCACTGACCATAGTAATTTGATGTTCTTTCCCTACAGCATCACGCATTTCGTATGCACAAGGCATTCCCCCTGTTCCCGCACCAATTATAACTATATGAGCCATAAGCTATTATCTCCTGATATGGTTAATTGTTTTTTATAATATTATAAGATAATTCTATTAGTAGTTAGAAATATAATTAATTGATGTAAAAGAGAGCACTTATCAAACATGAGCAGCCTTGAGCGAATAAAAAGCGACCACTGTCATATTTGCTTTTGCATGTTAGCAAAATGACAGTGGAAAATTTCATTCAGCTGATGGATATTATCTATCTTCCCTTTGTAAATCAATAAGTTAAAGCTTTCCTGATCCAAATAATCTAAGGCCGCTAGTTTAGCTGAAAATTTAGCTGAAATAAAGTATGATTAACCCTTATTAAACTATGTATTACCTAACATCTATTACCTGAGAGTAATTATCATAATGGTCATTAAAGAATTAATTGTTCATTTGATTGAAAAGCAGGCCGATACCCGTTTTTCTAATTTATCATTGAGTCATGAGCCTGTTTCAACTTCTTCTGCAGCTTCTTCTGCAACTTCTTCTGCAACTTTAGAACGGTTTCTGGATGAGCTGAATAAAATTTACAATAGCAGAGCAACAAAGGTGTTTGGATCTTTTACTGAGCAGGAAACAGCTGGAGCTCAGGAAACAGCTGGTGCTCAGAAAACAGCTGGTGCGATTGATACCGGCACTGAGTCTGATGAAGAAAAGAGTATGAAAATCATACTTGAAGCATATCTTGAGCAGCAGGGTAGTTTTGTAGATTATAGCCATCAGGCTATGAATATTCTGAAACATTACATTGAGCAGGCCGGTAAAGCAACGGGCGGCTATGTTATTTTTGCTCATTATACATTGTTTGGAAGTGACTTTATGCTCATTGCAATGTTAAATAATGTCTCAGGCATTGCAGTGGATGATAAACTGGAAATAAATAATATTGATTATCTGGATATCAGCAAACTTCATTTGGCCGCTCGTATTGATCTGACACAATGGCAGGAAGATAAAGCGTCTAAACGATATATTTCCATGGTTCGAACCAAAGAAAGCCATAAGCTGTCAGAATATTTTCGACAATTTATCGGCAGTGATGAAACATCAGACTCAAAAAAAGAAACCTCTGAATTATTTACAGCAATTGGCCAGTTTTGTGAAAATAAATTTGATAAAGATGAGGAAAAATCAGAATTTAAACAAAAAGCATCTGATTATTGTCTTGATCAGGCAGAGAAAGGACAAAATGTGAATTTAAATGATTTCTCTAATTATGTTGCTGAAGGAGCAGTAGAAGACTTTATGAAGTATGTGAATAGTGAGCAATTTGCTTTAAATACTGAAGTTTCCCCCAATAAGTCAGTTATTCGCCGTTTTAATAAAATTACAGGACGTAATGCCCAGATTAGTATTACAATTAACGAAGAAGCTTTAGGTGATTCTGTGATTTATGATGCAGATAAAGAAACATTAACCTTGACGGATCTCCCTGCTGCTTTAAAAGCACAATTATTAGAACGATGACTGTTTTTTCGCTCAAGAATATACAGTTTATCCTGGTTTAATCTATTGATAGAAGAGAAGGAATTAATGAAAAAATTATCTCTGGAAGATATTACACGGCTTAATGGTTTATTAGATGATTCACTTCATCAGGCCAGTAACGAACAATTAGCGATTTGTATAAAGCTGTTAGGCACATCATTAGCGCATTTAAAAATTAAGTACAAAGTTGATGAAGATGAAAATACAAAAGTGTTTTCCAGTTTTGTTCAGGAATTAGAACAGCAGAATCTGCAACATCAAGGCTTAGAAAATGATGTAATGAGTGATGAATTTAATGATCTGGCAGCAAAAACAATTATTGAATGCGCAACAGCAATGGCTGTTGCAAAAGAGGGTGTTTCCTGAGTTTAATATTAGAAAACACTAATATTTCTGTGAATAATAATGATTAAACAATAAACCATGAAGTTAATGATAAAATCTCACCTATATTATCTACATGGTTTATAACTATATGATAAATATAGAATAATAAAGGTGGTTAAAAAGTGAGCAATTTGTCCTCTATTAAATGTTAATGCAGTTTCTAGCTACATACTAAAGGTTTATTCACAGACTTATCCACAGCTTATGTGGATAAATTATTTTGTTATAATCCGATCAGTTTATTTACTTAAACCTAGAAACGCAGTTGACATCGTTACGAAACAGACTACCAAAAGTAGGCTCCCTGAGGAGAAGTGCTGTAGATTAAGGTTTTTACTGGGTTATTGAGGCTTTATTCGTACCCCGAGGGCATGTAATAGCCACCCTACGGGTGAAGTCTCAATGTTGCCTGCATGGACGCAGGTAAGGAGCGTGAGCAGGACGCGGAAGCTTTCCAGAAAAACCTTAAGGTGCAGTGCTTTAGGCTGTTGCAGTAGATGGCAACTGCGTTTTCTAGGTTAAATCAGCCCTGTTTTCGCTGGTTAAAGAGCCGTCTTAAGGCTATAATCACAGGCCATTTATTATATGATCTGAAACATGCTTGATACACTGCCTTTATTACAAAAAATTCCATTTCCTGCTATCAAACGCAAAAAACTTGATATTCTACAGATTAATCTGGGTTATCGCTGTAATCAGCAATGCCTGCACTGTCATGTTAATGCCGGTCCCAATCGTAAAGAAGAAATGTCCAGTGAAATTCTTTTACAGATCATTAATTTTGTAAAAGAAAATCATATTCGATGTGTTGATTTAACCGGTGGTGCACCAGAAATGCACCCGGACTTTATTGAGCTCATTAAAACTTTTTATGAACTGGGTGTAGCCGTTATTGATCGCTGTAATCTGACTATACTTAATGAAACAGGCTATGAAAATACAGCTGAAAAATTAGCTGAATATAAAGTTGAAATTGTTGCGTCCATGCCATGCTATCTTGAAGAAAATGTTGACAAACAAAGAGGTAGTGGTGTTTTTGAAAGTAGTATCGAGGCTCTTTTATCGCTTAATAAACTAGGCTATGGGCAACAAGACAGTGGTCTGAAGCTCAATCTTGTTTACAATCCCCAGGGCGCATCTTTATCTCCCGGACAAATAGAACTAGAACATGATTATAAGAAATTCTTATTTAATGAATTTGGAATTGTGTTTAATCAATTGTTCACCATGACCAATGTGCCGGTGAATCGATTCGGCAGTATGCTGCTGTCTAAAAAAGATTTTGATCCTTATATGAAATTACTGCAGGAAGCCTATCAGGCAGAAAATTTAGCATCGCTGATGTGCCGCCAGCAATTAAGTGTTGACTGGCAGGGCTATATTTACGATTGTGATTTTAATCAAATGCTGGGTTTGCCCATTAGCAGTAACAGGGATAACAGGCAAAATCATAATCTTCATATCAGTCAGGTTTCTGCTGAGGATTTAAACAGCAGAGATATCATTGTTGCAGGACATTGCTATGCCTGTACGGCAGGACAGGGAAGTAGTTGTGGTGGGGCATTAAGTTAAATTTTAGGTGTGAGAGAGAATGTGGCAGAAAATTTCTATTATTATCCCGGTATTGAATGAAGCGGATGGTATTGAAGCGTTTTTGAAAAAATTACAGGTCTTCAGAAAATCCGGTCATGAACTGGTTCTGGTGGATG
>DAOVUE010000088.1 GCA_030632745.1 Pseudomonadota bacterium
CATCAACTTCATCCTGGCCGGACAATGTTTCAGTCTTATCTGCTAATCCCGGTACAACAGGCCCGTCTAAACTGCTTTTATCTTTCTTTTTTGTCTTGATGTCTAATTCTACTGCCGCATCAACACCCATGTGATCACTAGAGAGTTTAATCAGGTTAACCAGATTAGCTTCTACATCTTCAACCAGTTTAATGACTTTGTAGATAATCTGTCCGGTAAGATCCTGATAGCTCTGAGCCATCAGCACTTCATTGAGGTGAGACATCAAATCCATACTATCCTTATTGGCAGTTTGCAGAAAAACTTTAAGGGTTTTAATTAATTGACGAAATTCATCGACTTCCATTTGTTTTTTTGTAAATCGATCCCAGCTGGATAAAAACTCTTCTGTACCACTGGAAATGTGCTCACATAAAGGAATTGCTTTCTCAATTTGCGTCATTGTGGTATCAGCAGCCTGCTGAGTCATATTAATCACATGATACAGACGTTCTCTTGCATCAGGGATATCACTTTCAGCAAGTTCATTGATACGGGAATCAGAGTGGAAGGTTTTAAAGGTTTCATGCAGGTCACGAGTCAGCTTGCCCAATTCAATAAACAGGTGCGTTTCTTTCATAGCGGCCAGTTCATCAAGAATTATTTTTACATCACTATCATTACCCGCTTCAGCACTAACAACTAAATCTTTTGCTCTTTTGATAAAAGCTTCATCGACTACAATATCTTCAGACATAAAATTCCTATTTTAATTGAATGAAATTGAATGAAATTGAATAATTTTATTTGTGCGATTCTGAAAATTTAAATTTTTAGAATCCGATATAGCCAATGTTCATGTTAACTTTCTATGCGTTCAAATATTTTATCAATTTTTTCTTTCAGGGTAGCTGCAGTAAAAGGTTTAACAATATAACCATTAACGCCTGCCTGAGCGGCTTCAATAATTTGTTCTCTTTTTTGCTCTGCTGTCACCATCAGAACCGGCATAGTTGATAAATTAGCATCCGCTCTGACATGTCTTAATAGATCAATACCCTGCATACCCGGCATATTCCAGTCCGTAACCAGGAAATCAATACCGCCGGCACTCAGTATAGGTATAGCAGTCAAGCCGTCATCTGCTTCCACCGTATTTCTAAAGCCAAGATCTCTGAGTAGATTTTTAATAATGCGACGCATTGTTGAAAAATCATCTACGATCAATATTTTCATATCTTTGTTCAAATCAACCTCCAGGCTGCAATAAAAGTTTTGAGTATAATTTTAACTCAAAAATTTATCTAAAACAGGGTAACTGTTCATATATTCCTATATTTTTCTATATTCCTCGTTCCTAACTATCGGCCAGGCAAAAAAAAACTAAAATTCATTTTAACTATAGAGGGATAAGGCTGGATGAGAGAGACAGAACGGTAGTGAAACTTTTATCTAAAGGATTATGAATTGAGTTTTTGCAAAAAAAAGCAGTTAAAAGTTTTTTAAAATAAAGAACCTTCAATTATTATATTGCGCCAGACGAGACTGCAGCCGAATAACAGCTTGAGAGTGAATCTGACTAACACGGGATTCACTAACACCAATAACAGCACCAATTTCTCTGAGGTTCAGTTCTTCATCATAATATAAGGCCATCACCATCTGTTCCCGCTTTGGTAAGAGTGCCACTGCATGTGCAATGATAGTCTTCATATTATCCTTTTGCACATGTTCAAGAACCTCTGTTTGAGGATTAGAAAGAGATTCAAGTATTGACTCATCACCTAAGCCAATTTCTTCAAAACTTAAAATTTTATGCCCACTGGTATCCTGTAAAATACGATTATATTCATCCAGATCTATTTTTAGTGCAGCGGCAATTTCACAGTCTTTTGCATCACGCCCTTTTTCAGCTTCAATTTGCTGTACAACCTGTGCAACACGACGGCTATTACGATGCACAGAACGGGGAGTCCAGTCATTCTTACGCATTTCATCCAGCATAGCACCTCGAATTCTTATACTGGAATAAGTTTCAAAACTGGCCCCTTGACGGGTATCATAATTTTTCGATGCTTCCAAAAGTCCAACCATTCCAGCCTGTATTAAATCATCCAGTTGAATATGCGCGGGTAAACGGCTTTTTAAATGATAAGCAATCCGTTTAACCATTGGTGCGTATTGAATAATCCTATCTTGTTTTTGACATTGATTATAAATATCCGCTTTGTTCATTTGCAGGCTCATAACAGCATTCCCGTATTTTTCAATTTTTCTTGCAACTGCTTTTAGCAGGTTTAATAAGAACCAGGTTTAATGAGAATCAGGTTTAATAAGAACCAGAGTTAATTAATCTTTCAACAAAGAACTCAAGATGTCCACCCGGTCTTTTCGGCATCGGCCATTTATTTATTTTTTGTGCAGCAGATTTAAAGGCCTGTGCTGACGGACTCCTTGGAAAAGCCTGACTCACAGCGGTTTGTTTTTTAACCGACTTTCTTAAATAGGTATCAAATGGAATGGCTCCCAGAAAATCCAGAGACACATCCAGGAAACGATCGGTCACTTTTAATATTTTGCCAAACAGCTGGCGGCCTTCTTTCATATCGTGTGCCATATTAGGCAAAATACGAAAACGATTAATACCCTGATCTTTGTTCAGCACTTTGATCAGTGCATAAGCATCTGTAATGGATGAAGGCTCATCACAAACCACTACGATAACTTCCTGTGATGCACGGCAAAAACTGGTGACACTTTTATCAATACCTGCAGCGGTATCAATCAGTAAAATATCCAACTCATGTTCCAGCTCACTAAAGGCATTAATGATGCCTGCATTTTGAGCATCGCTTAAACTCGCCATATTAGCAACACCGGAAGCTGCCGGTATAATTTTTATTCCCCCGGGAGCATCAACAATTACTTCTGATAAGTCATATTCGCCCGATAATACATGAGAAATATTTAATCTGGGATGTAAGCCGAGCAATACGTCAATATTAGCCAGGCCCAGATCAGCATCCATAATTATTACTTTTTTACCCGTTGCGGCAAGTGACATGGCGAGATTGACAGAAACATTGGTTTTACCCACTCCTCCTTTACCGCTGCTGACTGCAATTACTCTTATCGGGCGACTTTGAGTCATACGTCGTAAACCTTCTGCTTGATCATTAATGACAGGCTGCATCAATTGGTATCCTATACTATTCTTGTATTCAGTAAAATGACTATCAGGCAAATGCATGTGCTAAACCACTACCTGAATAAGACATAGCAAGTTCATCACTGTTAATGTGTAGCGGATGCTCACGCGCCATTCCTAATGCTTGTTTAAGAAGAGCTGTAGAATTAGCCGGATGCAGATCTTCAGGAACCTTCTGCCCGTCACTAATATAGTTAAGCTGCAGTCGATTCTCAATAAGAACTGAGATAATACCACCAATTGATGTTGATTCATCTACTTTAGAAGCAATACATCCATCTAATTCACTGGCCTTAAATGCTTTAATGATTTCATCCATAGCTAAACTCTGAGATGCAGCAGACAAAACCGCTAATATTTTCATTTTATTATGACTCTGACGTAACATGCTTAATTGTTGTGCCAGGCGTAAATCCCTATGACTCATACCTGCAGTATCAATTAAAATAAGCTGTTTATCATCCAGACGACTGAGAACCTGTTTTAGTTCTGTTCCGTCATCAGCGACATAAACGGGTACGCCAAGAATTCGACCATAGGTTTTTAGCTGTTCATGAGCACCCACCCGATAACTGTCTGTGGTCACCAGAGCAAGATTTTTAGCACCGTATTTTAGTGTGTAGCGGGCAGCCATTTTAGCAATGTTGGTCGTTTTACCCACTCCTGTTGGACCCACTAAAGCAATAATACCGCCTTCATCGATCAGCTCATAATCAATCATAGGTATATTACGTGAAATGAGATTCAGTAAAGCACGCCAGCTGTCTTCTAAAGAGTCACACACTTTGAGCTTTTTAACCAGCTTCTCACTCAAAGAGGATTTTATACCCAAACGATACAAACGAGACAGTAATTCTGCATGATGTGGATGACGGCGGGCAAAATCACCCCAGGCCAGACCCGATAACTGATTTTCTAAAATGCCGCGCATTGATTTAATTTCTTCTTTCATAGAAATCATAGCCGGATCTTCTACCCATGCAATTTTTTTCTTACCGGTCTGACTTTCTTTTCCTATTCGTTGTCCTATTTGTTTTCCTGCCTGAGTTTTTCCAGTCTGAGCAGGTGCGTTTTTATCACTTGCATGTATGCCGTCAGAATAAAAATCATCCATATCCCAGCATCTATTTTTCTGTCCATCGACATTTTTTCTTTGTGTTTGATCTCTGTCATCATTCACCGGTGATTCATAATCAAAAGGATAGATGTCCTCTTCTGTGTCATTATTGACATCAAACTCTGAAATATAGGGCTGCTTTCTATCCTTCAATGAGGGTTTTGAGTATACATTGTGTTTTGAGTGACTTGCTGAAGGCATATCAGCCTCTACTGTTGTTTGAACTATTTTCTGTTTCTTTGATTGTTTTAAGATAGCACTAAAGCTATTGGCTTGAGCTGATTGTTTCTGTGCAGATGCAGGTGTCGGTTTATGCTGATGACTAAAACTGATAATATCATCTTCAATAGCATCTTCTAATTTATGGGCTGCTTTTTGTTTTTTAACTTTAGAAAAAACAGTTTTTTTCTTCTGCCGTAAAGGCCTGCTCTCAGGAGCCGTTTTAACTTTAGGACTTGTATCAAATGAACGCTGCACAGCCTCTTCATCATAATCAATAGCGGCCACCAATTCGATACCACCCTCTACTTTATTATTAGAAAGAATGACAGCATCAGCACCCAATTCTTCTTTTACCTGACGAATGGCTTCACGCATTTCTGAAGCAAAAAAACGTTTGATTTTCATGATAAACAACCTTATATTTTACATTTTTATATTGGGCTAAAGACTTTCTACCCGCTTTTTACCCGATTTCTACCCGCTTTAGCTTTCTTTCCTGCGTTTTCCGGGTTTAATCCTGACCAACCGTTGAAACAATTTTTATCTGCATATTATCCGGCACTTCGTTGTAAGCCAGAACATGCATATTAGGTATGGTATGCTTCACAAAACGCATTAACATTAAGCGGATCTGAGCGGATACCAGTAACACGGCAGGACTGCCATTCATTTCCTGCTTCTGAGCACTTTCTGATAAGGATTTATGTATCCTTTCAGCAAGTCCGGGTTCAATACCACCACCACTTTCTGACATCTGTATTGACTGAAGCAATAACTGTTCCAATGATGGATCTAAAGTGATAACCGACAATTCACTAGCTAAGCCATTGATATGTTGAACAATAAATCGTCCCAGAGCGACACGAACCTGTGCTGTCAAGATTCCGGCATCCTGGGTTTGTCCTGCATTTTCAGCTAATGACTCTATAATGGTTTTAAAATCACGCACTGGGATAGACTCACTGAGAAGATTCTGCAGCACTTTAACCACTGTACTCAAGGTCAGCAGTTTGGGTACCAGATCCTCAATCAGTTTGGGTGAACTGCTTGCCAGACGATCTAATAATTGCTGCGTTTCTTCATGACCCAGAAGCTGTGGTGCATTTTCATTCAGTAATTGACTGAGATGAGTGGCAATCACCGTATTAGAATCAACCACTGTATAACCCAGGGTCTGAGCATTTTCTTTTTCAGTCTGTTCAATCCAGGTGGCAGGTAAACCAAAGGCAGGATCCTTTGTTTTTATACCTGTAATTTCACCAAAGACCTGCCCGGGATCAATGGCCATATCATGTTCCGGATGCACTTCTGCTTCACCTATTGATACCCCCATTAAGGCAATACGATAAACATTAGGAGCCAGATCCAGATTATCTCTAATATGAACCGGAGGTATTAAGAAACCTAAATCCTGAGACAACTTTTTGCGTACACCTTTAATACGGCTCATTAATTGTCCACCCTGTGATTTATCAACCATAGGAATAAGGCGATAGCCCACCTCCAGACCAATGGGATCAATAGGCATAACATCATCCCAACTGAGTTCTTTTAATTCACTGGAAGACGCTTCAATTTCTTGCTGCTGTACTTCTTTTTCCTGAACCACTTCAAGCTCAGTGACCTGTTTCGTCTTTTGACGCCAGGCTAAAGCACCCGTAATACCCGCAAAAGTTAAAAATGCCAGATGAGGCATACCCGGTACCAGCCCCATCACAGCCATAATGCCGGAGGTAACGCCCAGAGTTTTAGGTTTATTAAATAAATCAGCAACAAATTTTCCTCCTATATCCCCTTCACGGTTCTCACGAGTAACCATGATACCTGCTGCAGTAGAGAGGATTAGTCCGGGAATCTGTGCCACCAGGCCGTCACCAATGGTCAACAATACAAAAATTTCAGCTGATTGAGATGCACTCAGATCATGTTGTAAAACACCAATGGTAAAACCACCAATAACATTGATCAGTGTAATCAGGATGCCGGCAATCGCATCACCACGAACAAACTTACTGGCACCATCCATCGAACCATAAAACTCTGCTTCCGCGCTAATATCATCACGACGGCGTCGCGCTTCATCGGATTCAATCAAGCCTGCATTCAAATCAGCATCAATGGCCATTTGTTTACCGGGCATTGCATCCAGGGTGAAACGTGCG
>DAOVUE010000386.1 GCA_030632745.1 Pseudomonadota bacterium
TAACGCAAAGATAAACCAAAAACAAATAATGATAATATTATTGATTTATGAGTATTTCCTCTACTGTAAGTAGTCTGTCAGATGAGAGCTTCAATGTCATTGTTGTGGATTATTGTTGTGCTGCAGGCACAGATAAACTACACCAACGGGAACTAAAAAGCATTCATCTCATTTACTGTAATGTTGTCACTACTAAGGAACTTATAGAACTTCTAGTACATTTACCCTAATAAATGGGTCGTTTACTTTTCTCTCCAGGTATTTCCCTGACCAGACGGGGCAGCATGTAGCCGGGTAATTGCGCTCTGAGCTGTTGATAGAGCATCATTGCTTCCTGTTCATTAACTTCAAAATGAGCACTGCCCTGTACTTTATCAAGCATATGCAGATAGTAGGGGATGATCTGATGTTTAATCAATGCTTCACTCAATTGAATTAAATCTTCGAGCGTATCATTTACGCCTTTCAGCAGTACGGATTGATTAAATAAAGTGATATTTCGAACCCGTAATCCGGCAATGGCATTTTGATTGTCTCTGCCTAACTCCTGGGCATGGTTAATGTGCAGTACCATAATAATCTGCAGTTTGCTGTGAGTCAGTGTTTCAATGAGCTGCCGGGTAACCCGTTCGGGCTCAACTACAGGAAAACGGGTGTGAATACGTATGCGTTTTATATGCTTAATTGATTCCAGACTTTTTAGTAAATCAGCCAACTTATCATCTGCCAGTGATAAGGGATCACCACCGCTTAGAATGACTTCACTAATAGATGAATCCTGTTTGATCAATTGGATATTGTGTTTAATCTGCTTCCATAAGTGCCCCTTATCAGCATAGGGGTAATGACGACGAAAACAATAGCGGCAGTTTACAGCACAATTGGGTGTGACTAATAACAGGGCCCGGCCATGATATTTTTGCAGTAATCCCGGCCGCGACAGGCTATTAACTTCATCCAGTGGATCTTTTTGATAATCAGTTTGATGGTTTAGTTCCTGCTGAACAGGAAATATTTGCTGTAGTAGCGGATCATCAATTTTTCCCCGTTGAATTTTATTCACAAAGGCTGCGGGCACCTTAAAACTGAATTGAGATTCTGCTGTCGGAGAAAAATTCATTTGCTGCGCTGTTAAATCTAACTTTTTCAGTAACTTTAATGGATCAGTAAAATAAGCTCGCATCTGGTTTCCTGTTGCTTTTCGGGGTATCATAGCGGATTGTTTTTTCGCTGATTGAGCGAAATACAGGCTATTCTAACAAAGATATCAATAAAACTGACACACTGGCTATTGTTTTTAAGAGTACTTAAGAATACTTTAGAGAGTTTAAGTTTTAATTAAACAGCAAAAGAGTAATTTATGGCTTCATACAATACTAATGAATTTCGTTCCGGCTTAAAATTAATGATTGATGGTGATCCCTGTGTCATCGTTGATAATGAAGTGGTGAAACCGGGTAAAGGTCAGGCCTTTAACCGTATTAAAATTCGTAATTTTAAAACAGGACGTGTTGTTGAGCGGACCTATAAATCAGGTGAGTCGGTGGAAGCCGCCGATGTGATGGATACTGAACTGCAATATTTATATAACGACGGTGAACAATGGCATTTTATGCACCCGGAAAGTTATGAACAAATGGCAGCAGATAAAGCCGCAGTAGGTGATGCCTATAAGTGGCTGAAAGAACAGGATATGTGTACCGTGACTTTGTGGAATGGCAACCCTATTGCAGTTACTCCGCCAAACTTTGTTGTATTGTCGGTAGCAGATACCGACCCGGGACTCAAGGGTGATACTTCCGGTGGTGGTGGTAAACCAGCCACTTTAGAAACAGGAGCTGTTGTCCAGGTACCTTTATTTATTGCTATCGGCGAAGACTTAAAAATTGATACCCGTAATGGAAAGTATGTTTCCCGGGCAAAAGATTAATTAATTAATTAATTGACTATGCAAGCCCCTACACCAAGCTGGAAACCTTCCGCATCCTTTGCATTAATAAAACTCAGAGCCGAGACACTGAGAAAAATCCGTCATTTTTTTTATGCCAGAGATGTTCTGGAAGTTGACACGCCGATTCTTTCTTATTCCACGGTCCCTGATCCGTTTATAGAAAGTTTTCAAACCCGCTATGTTCCTCTCACCCAAACTATGCAGCATGAAAACTATTATCTGCATACGTCACCGGAATTTCCTATGAAGCGACTACTGGCGTCCGGCAGTGGTTCTATTTATCAAATCAGTAAGGTGTTTCGCCAGGGTGAATCCGGCAAACGTCATAATCCGGAATTTACGTTATTGGAATGGTATCGGGAAGGCTGGGATCATCACCAGTTAATGAAAGAAGTCAGTCTACTATTAACTGATTTATTAACGCCATTAATCAATTTGGAA
>DAOVUE010000261.1 GCA_030632745.1 Pseudomonadota bacterium
TATCCGGGATAATCTGCATCGGCGCTGTTTTATCCCAACTCGGTCCGGCCAGTGCAAAAACACTAATAGCCCAGAAGAAAGCCACCAACATCCAAACCGGATAGCCTGTTTTTTTCGTTTGTGGTGGTAAAAACGATATCAGGACATGATCGAGCAAGTGGGCATCCACTTCATTTTTCCAGGCTGACTGATGCTTTGTTTTTTTGCTCTTTGTTTTATTCCTCTTTGTTCTATAAAAGAATACCAATAACAATACAATAAGTGGTATATAAGCAAAAAACCAGATGGGCCGTAAAAAATGCAATTCAGCCATTGGCAAATAACTCTGCCTGCAGCAATCTGCTACTAAGCAAGCCGAAAATGCTTAATAGTACAGCACCAGCCAGGCTCCAGGGATAAAGAGCATAAGCCAGATGCTTGTGTACATTCTGGGCCAAGGTTGGTTCTAATTCATTTAAACGATCATAAGCAGCCTGTATACCTTCGCTGTCCAGCGCATGAAAAAAATGCCCTCCTGTTATTTGTGCCATATCTTTCAATACTGTTTTTTCATAACGCTGAGCATTATCTGCTGACCAGATCCCATAAGGATTAGGGCCGGGAATCGTTTGTTTTCCAATACCAATGGTATAAATCCGTATCCCCTGTTGATAAGCTAATTGTGCTGCTTTTCTCGGATTGACCAGGCCTTCATTATTAGCACCATCGGTGAGCAAGACTATTACACGACTTTTTGCCGGTAAATCACGCATACGTTTTATTGCCAGGCCAATGGCATCACCAATTGCCGTAGCCTCTCCGGCCAGAGCAATTTCACTTTCCATAATTAACTGCTCAACTGCATTGCGATCGTAGCTGAGTGCCGCTCTTAAATAGGGCTTGTCACCAAATAAAATAAGTCCTGTCCTGTCTCCAATACGTTGCCGGACAAATTTTGCCGCCACTTGTTTAACAACTTCAAGTCGGGAAATACCCGTTTTTTTCAACTGCTCTATATTTTGTGATGATAAATCAGCAGCTTGACGATTCAGATCGTTATTTTTACTCTGGCTAATAAAATCCATTTGCCTCATACTGCCTGACACATCGATAAGTAACATTAAATCACGCCCCGTCACTGGAATGGGTTGTTTGTCATCCATCCACAGTGGTTGAGATACAGAAATAACCAATAAAATCCAGATTAACCAGGGAATAATCAAGTGATTATGCCATAAACCAACAGTCTGTTTTTTTGCTGTAATAGTCACCAGCTCATTATAATCCGGTAGTTTGAGTGCCTCAGAAATAGCCAACTGTTCAGCATTTTTGTGTAATTCATTCTCTGACACATTGTCTGACTCATTGTCTAACCCTTTCTCTAACAAAGAGGAGCCGAATAATTTTCTAAACAGTAGTGGTAAAGGTAAGAGTAACAAAAGCCATGGCCAGAAAAAGGTGATCATGTATTGCTCCTGATCCAGTCACGCACAAGCTTAATTAATGCCTGTTCATTAAATCGCTGTTCCTGCTGCAGATTGTTGTTACATTGATAAGGGACATCCATCAGGATATGACCAACACCCTGAGTAAATTCAGTCGTTTTACCTTGCGTATCCAGGAATCCCAGCCATTTTTTTCCGCTTAATCCAGCCACAAGCTGCTGTTCATATTTTGCTAATGCGACCCGGCGTAATAATATAGAAATGTCCATAGCAAATTGAGCCTTATCATGAGCGGATAAATAACTGTGCTCCAGCCTCAGCAGTTCAGTCAATGCTTCACGCCTGACGGGTTTGTAACGCTGTATGAAAAAGAACACACCCGACGGAACCAATAGCAGCAGCAATAATATTAATAACCACCAACCGGGTGCCAATGGCCACCAAAAAATAACTTCCGCTTGTTTGATATCCAAGAGCTGCTGCAGTAATAGCGTGTTATCACTCACGACATGGCCTTTAGCTTCATAGTGATGTTACGCAAGCCATCTAACAAATCTTGCTGTGTTCCCATGCTATGCAAACGGATTCCATTGTGCCTGAATAGTTTAATCAGGCTCTGATGCTCATCATTAAAACGTTGTTTATAACTCTCAGCCACCTTATTTTGTTCAGTATTCAGGAGCATTTTTTGTTTGCCATTGGTAATGGGGAAACGACCTGATGATGGCAGATTCATTTCCAGAGGATCATACAATTTGATGGCAGCCACTTCAAAATGATGAGCAAGATAGCCTAATTGTTGTCTGAATTGTTGTCTGGCTTCCTGATTCGGTTGACGAAAGTCACTTAAAATCAGTATCAGCGCATCTTTTCTTGCAACCTGGCGTAAATACTTCATACCATCAACTAAGCGACTGTGAACAGGCTTTTTATTTCCCGGCTGAGGCTCCTTTTCTGGCTGAGGCTCCTTATACCCTGGCTGAGACTCCTTATACCCTGGCTGAAGCTCCTTATTTTTTAGCTGAGGCTCCTGCGCCAAAAGATGAAAAATCCTCACCAGTGCCCTCTCCCCCATACCTGGAGGTTGAAAACGACAGCGAACGGAATCGCCAACCACTAAAGCAGCCACACAATCACCCCCTTCATAGGCAAGCCAGCCAAATATAGCCGCAATTCGGGCTGCCAGAACCCATTTAAACTGCTTGCGGGTGCCAAAATGCATTGCTTCACTGCCATCCACAAGCAAGTAAAGCGTGCGCTCACGTTCTTCATGAAATAACTTGGTATACATTTGGCCGGTTCTTGCAGTAACTCGCCAGTCAATAAGGCGATAATCATCACCCCACTGATATTTTCGCACCTCATCAAACTCAAGACCCCGGCCATGAAAAAGTGCTTTATAAGCACCGGGAAACAAACTGGAAACCATTGCGTCAGGAGAACAGAGTACGCGTAAAGCATCACCCTGCAGACGGTACAATTCATCGGAAGTTACAGTTATACCATTGGAATTAGCATTGGAATTACTATTGAAATCACCATAGAAATTTTTGTCAAAAGTACTGTCTTTATCTGTCTTTAAAGCAGCACGATGAGGCTCATGAGGTTTTTTCATCAGAACTCTTTAGCATCTCTTTACTATTTCTTTACCATTAGCCATCAGGGAACAGGAACCAGAGACAAAAGCCGTGCAATGACATCATCTGTTTTAATACCATCAGCTTCCGCATCATAGCCCAATAAAATGCGATGACGCAGTGCATCCGGAGCAAGACATTGAATATCTTCCGGTGATACATAATCACGACCCTTCAGCCAGGCATGGGCTTTGGAAGCTAAAGCAAGTGAAATGGTTCCACGGGTACTGGCACCATACGCAATCCAATGCATTAAATCTTGATCATAAGCTTGTGGATTTCGTGTTGCCTCAACAAGCTGCACTATATACATTTCCAGTTCGGGTGCAAGATGGATGGCTAAAACTGCTTTTCTGGCCTGCAAAACATCTTCACGAGATAGGGGTTTAAACGTTTCTGTTGGTAATTCCGATAATTTATCTTTAAGTACTAATTGTAATATCTTCTGCTCTGTACGCGGATCAGGATAAGTAATATTGACATGCAATAAAAATCGATCTTTCTGAGCTTCCGGAAGCGGAAAGTTCCCTTCCTGTTCTATGGGATTTTGTGTCGCCATGACCAGAAACAATTCATCCAAAGGATAGGTGGTTCTACCCACGGTTATTTGTCTCTCTGCCATAGCTTCTAATAATGCTGATTGCACTTTTGCCGGAGAACGATTGATTTCATCAGCTAAAACAAAATTATGAAACAGGGGGCCTTTTTGAAAGGAAAAAGAACCTTCTTGTGGTTGAAA
>DAOVUE010000061.1 GCA_030632745.1 Pseudomonadota bacterium
GGATTGAATGAAAGTTTTTAACAATTTATAATGAGGAGCTTAGAACAATTCAACGTTCAGCCCCTTACAACAGTCCCTTGAAACTGGGTTAGTACAAAGTTTGCTCTTATTTGCTGACGGCTCTTATTTGCGGACGGCTCTTATCTAACATAAACAGCCTTGAGCGAACAAAAAGCTCCGCTATCTTAGGGATTTGGCATTTATTAAAGTACCAAAACTGTTATGCTTTTGCCTCCCCCTTTTTCCCTCGGTGCCCCTTGAGGGTATTAAAGTACCAAACCTGTTATGCTTTTGCCTCCCCCTTTTTCAAAGGGGGATTGAGGGGGTTTAAGTTGTTGATTTCCAACCCCCTCAATCCCCCCTTCTACCAAAAGTAGGCGCCCTGAGGCGAAGAAAGGGGGAAGCTAAGAGCAGAAAAACTGGTATTTCAATTAATACTAAATTCCTTACGTTGTTGTCTTAATGTCATAAAATCCACAGCAATAAATTTTATCTGGCTGATGCTTCTCCTGCTGTGTTTTTCCTGTACTGCCAGTGCAGATACGGATAAACAAAGCTCAGAAAATTTAAAAAATAACACTCAGGCAGCTTCCAGTCAGCAGAATATCCCCCCAAAAGTTGAAATTATTATCAATGGTATTGATGATGAGCTCAAAGATAATGCTATGGCTTATCTGGAACTCAGAAAAAGTATGGAAAACCCGCATTTTTCAGTTCCATGGCTAAGAAAATTACACAAAAAAGCTAATACCAATATCAGTGAAGCATTACAACCTTTTGGTTATTACCAGGTTATAGTCACCAGTTTTCTCAAGCAGCAGGAAGATAATAGCTGGCTGGCTGAGTATACCGTTGATAAGGGCGAAGCAGTTAAAGTTAAACTCATTGACATTGTCATTAGCGGTCCGGCCAAACAGGACACTGAAGTAACAAAAGCCGTCAATGACTTCCCGATAAAACCCGGAGACAGTCTAAACCACGGCCAGTATGAAACAGCAAAGTCCGATTTAATTGTAGCTATTGCACGCATGGGTTATTCTAAAATTACCATTCAGGAAAAAGAAGTAATAGTCGATGCAAAAAAAAATACTGCCGACATACATCTGCATCTACAAAGCGGTATTAAATACTATCTGGGCGACTTCATTTTCCACCAGGATTTTCTTAATGAAGAATTTATTCTCACCTATCTGCAGAATGTCAAATCCGGTGATCCGCATTCCAAAGATAAGTTATTAGAAATACAGGATTCTCTGCTGTCTTCCGGTTATTTTTCAAAAGTGGATGTTGAAGCAGGCTATGAAAAAGTCAATACTGAACAGCAGATCCCTGTCGATATTTTCCTGGAGCCGGCAAAACGCCATAAATTCAGCGTTGGTGCCGGCTATGATACTCAGATTGAGGCTAATTTTAGTCTGCGCTGGCAGCATCGCCGCATCAATCGTTATGGTCATAATAGTGATGTGACTTCAAAATTCTCGCCTAAAAAAAGCTTCATACGAGGTTCATACTGGATGCCGACAGGAAATCCATATACTGACAGGTATGGTATTGTGGCCAAATTTGAAACTGAAGATACCAGCACAACGGATCGAGATACTTTTGATCTGCAGGCAGGTTACTGGTTTGAAAAGAAGGCATGGGAAGTTTCCCTGTTTACTGAATACAAGTTTGAACGTTTTACTATCGGTGATGACCCAAGGGAAGAAACAACGCTGGTCAGCCTGGGGCTTGGGGCTGAAAAAATCAATTTTGAAAAAAAACTCTTTCCCCGCCGAGGCTGGGAACTTACCGGGCTAGTAAAGCTTGCATCTGAGGCATTAGCTTCTGATATCAGTTATGCTCGTCTTCATGTTAAATCCCGGATGCTGTTCCCTATTGGTGAAAACGGACGTTTAAATTTACGCGGCGAAGCGGGTTTCGCTGATGCCAGTGATTTTGAGCGATATCCTTCTTCACTGCGTTTTTATGCCGGTGGTGATCAAAGTGTCAGAGGTTATAAATGGCAGGCCCTGGGACCTGTAGATCACAATGGCGAAGTGACTGGGGGTAGAAATGTACTGACAACCACAATAGAATATGATCATAAAGTCACTGATAAATGGGTGGCTGCCGGTTTTTTTGATGCGGGTAATGCCTATAATGATACCTTAGAAAAAGTATTTATGGGTGCCGGGTTTGGTGTACGTTATATACTGCCTATCGGTCTGGCCAGAGCTGATTTGGGCTTTCCATTAACTTCAGACAAAGATATCTCTACTGATAGTTACGTGTTTTATTTTGGCTTTGAGGTGACCTTATGAAGTTATCCTTCCCTCCCCTGCTGAAAAAAATTATTAAGACGATCACTATAGTATCAATAAGTCTGATCCTGCTCATAGTCAGTCTGATATTTGTTCTAATCGGTACCGATCGAGGCTTTCATTTTTTAATGGATACGGCTTCTGAAATGACTTCAGGGGCTTTAACTTTTTCTAAAATTACAGGAAATCTTCTCGGTGAACTCACCATTTCAGATTTTGCATATTCTGATGATGCGCTACAACTCAACTTAGATCAGTTTCAGTTTAACTGGCATCCAAAAAGCCTGTTGCAACGTAATCTGATGATTGAGACCATTAAAGCTGACGGGGTCAAATTTAAACAGCTTCAGGCAGCGATTGAGCCGGAGGAAGAGGAAATATCTGACAGTCAGGAAGCTATTGAACTGCCTGATATCAGCCTTCCCGTCAATATCTATTTAAAACAAATACAGATCAGTGATGTCGACTTTGTCTCTGCTCCCGATGCAGAGGCGCTGCACATTGACAAGGTTCAGCTCAGTGCGGATATGATCGAGTCTGAAGTGAAGCTGCATCAATTTGCACTCAAGATGCCTGAAGTACAGGCCGCACTCAATGGATCGATTGAATTATTACAGGACTATCCTCTTTCACTGCAATCAGATATCAGCCTGACCTTGCCTGATCAACCTGAACTCACATTAGACGGCAGTATTCAGGGCAATCTGGAACAATTAACACTCGATCAGCAATTGAAGGGTTTAATCGATGCTTCGATTAAAGTACAGGCCAGCCAGCTGCTCAGCCAGCTGGTCTGGAAAGCTGATATTGTTATTGATAAATTTGAGCTTGCCCCGTTTATGCCGCCTCCTTCTGCTAATGATACTTCCGGCAGCGACACTTCTGGCAGCAATAAAGCTATTAATGAAAGCATTGCAGCTCAGATTAATCTTACAGGCGATCTACAGCAAGCCGATGCCATAATCAAAGCACAGGTATTAGCTGCAGCAAAGCCCATAGCAGAAGATGATGAAACTTTATCCCGCTCACAGTCTCAACAGGCTGAAATTAATCTGGATGCTCATATTAGTTTTGCCGACCAGCAGTTTGAAACAACAACACAATTAAAAAATTTACACTGGCCGCTCAGTGGTGAAGCGGATTTTTCCGCTGACTCCGGAACCATAGTACTGGCCGGAACACCCGATGCTTATACCCTATCTATTGAACTGGCACATTCCGGACTTTTATTACCTGAAGGCCAGTGGCAGGCTAATGCTAACGGTGGGCTATCACAAATTGACATAACATCCCTGCACGGTTCCCTGCTAAACGGCACAGTCGATATCAGCAGCACCGTCGGCTGGGGTGATGAAATAAACTGGCAGGCTAAAGTACAGACAAAAAATATTGACCCCGGACAATTTCAAGCCGCATGGCCCGGCTCACTCGATATTGATATACAAAGCAATGGTCAGCTGGTCAATGAGAAACTCAGTGCCAAACTCATACTGAACAATATCAGTGGTCAATTAAGACAAAAACCACTATTCGGCACGGGTGAATTTGAAATTATTGACCAGGATATCAGCATCAAGTCATTCCATCTGTCCAGTGCGGATGCAAAATTAGCCGCCAATGGCAAACTGGGGGAAAAACTGGATTTAAGCTGGTCTCTGGCAGTCTCTAAATTATCAGATATACTCCCCGAAGCTCAGGGCAGTATCAATGGCCGGGGTACCATCAGCGGAACAATTGAGCAGCCGGTTTTAGCTGCTGATCTGAAATTAGCCCAAATCCATTATGATACTATTAAATTAAAGCAGGCTGATTTGCAATGCACACTCCATAGAGATCCACTTATCAGCTCTGATCTGGCACTGACGGCTCATAGTCTGGAGCTGGATGCACAGCTTATTGAAACTATACAATTGACATTCAATGGCCCGCTGCAGGATCATCATATTAAATTCAGTGTTGATCACCAGCTGGCAAAAGTGTCTCTGCAGGCCAGCGGTCAATTCAATGAAGAACAGTTAAGCTGGGATGGAGTTGTTTCTCAATTACTCATTGACAGTAAAGATTATGGACAATGGAAACAGAAAAAACCCACTACTATTTTCGGCAGTGCTGAAAAGGCTGCTGTCTCCCCCTTATGTCTGCAGGAGCAAAATACCAGCTTATGTACTCAGGTTGACTGGACACCTGAAAAAGGTGATGCAAAACTTACTATAGAAAACCTCTCGTTTGAAAGAGCAAAGCCCTTTCTACCCGAAGACATCAGCCAGCTTACAGGAGGGCTTGATGTGGCGGCAAACATTGATTTAGCGCCTCAACTGCTGGCACACATCAAAGCTGATATCAAACCCGGTGAATTGACCTTTACTCAAGTTGGCACTGAGCCTATGACATTGGCACATAAAAACGGACTGATAGAAGCCGATTATACCGCTCAGAAACTTACGGCAAAATGGAATATTGAATTGGGGCCGCATGGGATTGACGGTAATATTGATATTGATCGCAAAGCCTTAGAAACTGATCCCATGACAGCAGCCATGAATGGTAAGCTTAAAGTGGATATTAAAGACCTCGCCATCGTTAGTGCTGTGGTACCCGCAATTAATGACATCGATGGTCATATTTTAGCTAATTTGAAACTGGGAGGCACACCCGGTGAGCCCAGAATTGATGGTAAGGCTGAAGTCATTGCAGATATTCTGAACATAGATGAGGCTGGCCTTAATATTAAAAACCTCAATATCAATGTTGTGGGAAAAAATAGCGGGCAGGATCTTGCGATAGACGGTAGTCTACAATCGGGTGATGGTCAGCTGGAACTTAAAGGTCTGGTCAGCCTGGACAAAGAGCAGGGATTTCCCGTGCAGTTTGCAGCGCAGGGTGAAAATTTTCTCGCCATTGATATACCTGACGCCTATGCAATTATTTCCCCGGACATTCAATTTACTCAAAAAGACGGCTTAATGACCATAAAAGGTAAAGTAGTCATTCCTGAAGCCACTATAGAGCCTTCCACTATTCCGGAAGGCAGTGTGGGTAAATCTGATGACGTGGTGGTACTCGGTGTAGAAAAAGAACAACCTGCCAATATGGATCTTGACATCACCATAGAACTTGGAGATAAAGTACGACTCAATGCCTTTGGTCTCAATACCGACCTGACCGGCGGCTTGACCGTAAAACAGGTTCCTAAGCAGTTAATGACAGCCAACGGAGAATTACATCTGGAAAACGGAACTTTCCGTGCTTTCGGTCAGGATCTGACCATTGATCAGGGTATCATTTTCTATGCTGGAGGCTATCTTGATAACCCCGGCATAAATCTGTCAGCTTTACGCTCTGTTTCTGGAACAGAGGTTGGTATCAAAGTCACCGGTTCTGCCAAAAAACCTGAAATCAAACCTTTTTCAGATGATCCGACCTTAAGAGAAAAAGACATTGTTTCAATGATGCTCACCGGACAAAAAACCGATAATCTGAAAGAAGCCAGTGTCTATGCCGGTACCAATATTAATGAAAAGTTGAGTGTTGGAGTTAATGCAGGGATGGGAGATGAGGCCACTGAATTTGTCACCCGCTACAAACTGACCGATAATATAGAATTAGAAGGCACCAGCAGTTCAGAAAAAAGTGGGGGAGGTATTTTTTACACTTTTGAACTGGAGTAAAGCTAAATTAATCAGTTAAAGCTACTGCGATCGTCCAATACACTAAAGAGGTTCTTGCAAAACTCCCTAACACGTCATTTCTCTGCATACGCCTGGGTCAGACTCTGCGAAGGCAGTGATCCAGAAATCAAAGGCTTACAAAAAAACATGGATTCCCGCTAAAAGCTTGCCCCTAGCGAATGCAGGGGAATGCGGGAATGACGGAGTTTTGCAAGAACCTCTAAAGATTAAGAGTTTCAACGGGTTAAGAGTTTCAACAGGTTAAGAGTTTTACCGTGTTACAATAATACACTCTTTAGTGGTGGCGATTTTTGTCGTATTTCAGTTCTATTTCAGCCAGAAATAACTCAGCTGTTGCCAAAGCAGATTTGCTTTCCAGTATTGTTTTAATGCAACTGAAAATTCTTATTAGTCACTTAAAATTTATTATTCTCCTGATTAAAGGTTGAAAAAAAGTCCGGATCCATTACTTCAATAAAGCGTTTTGCCTGTGGTGATAAAAATTTCCCTTTGCGCAGCACCAGACCATAGCTTCGTTTAGGAAAGTACTGTTCAAGAGGTTTACTAATTACCTTTTCTGAACCCGTCAAACAAACATCTGTTACTATTGAAATACCCATACCTAATTCTACATATTTTTTAATAATTTCCCATCCTCCAGCTTCCAGTGCAACTTTAAAGGATAGATTTTGCTGACGAAAAACCATATCAACAACGCGCCAGGTACTTAAATGGTGAGGAGGTAAAATTAATCCATAGGGACTAATATCTTCTAGAGTAATATTTTCTTTGTCTGTCAGAGGATGGTCTAAAGGGGTAATCAATACTGGATTATAAGTAAATATCGGACGGTATATAATATCCTCTGGCACATCGATCATTGACCCCACAGCAAAGTCCGCTTCATCCTCTCTTACCAGTGCCATGCCGTCACGGCCGGTCACATTCAGTAATTTGAGGTGTATCTGCGGACAGCACTGATTAAATTGTTCGACAAATTCCGGCAGGATATAAAGAATGGTCGATTCTCCCGCAGCAATACTTAAATTACCTGATTCCAGATATCCCATACGGGCAGCAAAAGTTTCATGTAAATTATCCATACCATCGACCAGATAGTTGGATAGTGTATAGAGCACTTCGCCTTCCGGAGTCAATTGTATCTTTGGCCCTCTTCTTTCAAACAACACTGTATTCAGCTCTCGTTCAAGTGCCTGAATCTGTAAAGTCACCGTTGGCTGACTTAAAAATAACAGCTCAGCAGCTTCACTGACATTTCCGGTTCTACTGACATGACAAAATGCCCGGAGTTGTTTTAAACGGTTTTTTTTGTAATAAATTGATGAAGTTTTAGTCATAATTTTTGATCTTTTTATTACAATTTTCAGATTGTTTAGAAGTTAGGGATTTGGCATTTACCTCGGTGCCCCTTGAGGGTATTAAAGTACCAATCTAACTTGTCTAAAAAAACAATAGCGTTGTTGTGAAACCTTGAAAGATACGAATATTCCTGCGGTTCCACGCCTAGCTCTTGATTTTTTATCCTGCGCTATATTGGTACTTGTGTTCTGCCAAGTCCCTTATTAACTAAAAATAGA
>DAOVUE010000053.1 GCA_030632745.1 Pseudomonadota bacterium
AGAGATTTAATAATACTTTTTAATGGTACGGCAATCTCTACTACGGTATCTGTAATAGCGGAATTTGAAGCATCTTTAACCTGAGTGTTTTGTTCAGAACAGGAGTCCTGATCAAGCATTTTATATGGACTCACCACCGCATCCACCTTACCGGGGCGATCAACCCGGCTTGAATCGATCTCCATCCAGCCTTTTTGTGCCTGTTTGACCATATAGGCAGTGCCGCGGATATTATCTAACTTGTCAATGCTTTCACCATGTGACAGGCGGTGAGCTATTTCTGTAATTTGTCGCTCACCATTGCCAAACACTAATAAATCAGCTTTAGAGTCAAACAGCACGGAACGTTTAACTTTATCAGACCAGTAATCATAATGGGCAATGCGTCTTAAACTGGCTTCAATGCCGCCAATAATAACAGGAATATCAGACCAGGCTTCTTTGCAGCGCTGTGTATACACTGTAACCGCACGATCAGGCCGTTTACCACCTATGTCATCCGGAGTATAAGCGTCATCATGACGTAGTTTTCTATCCGCTGTATAGCGATTGATCATAGAATCCATATTTCCGGCAGTTACACCAAAAAACAGATTAGGACGGCCTAATATTTTAAAGGCTTCACTGCTTTGCCAGTCAGGCTGATCAATAATGCCCACCCGAAACCCCTGAGATTCCAGCAGACGTCCTATTAAAGCCATACCGAAACTGGGATGATCCACATAAGCATCGCCTGTCACTAAAATAATGTCGCAGGAATCCCAGCCGAGAGCCTGCATCTCAGCATACGAATGAGGCAGATAAGTTGACGTACCGTAGCACTCAGCCCAGTATTTATCATAGGTGAAGATGTTCTGCAGATTATTCTTTTTAGACGTCCTGTTTTTTTTAAAATTGAGTTTATCTGTATAACCGGACATATTCTATGACTCTAAAAATTTATACTACTATTGATAGGGGGACTTGTTATTTATACGGATCAGCTGATGGCTTAATATGTTCTACTTCAGGCCTTGCAGGATAATGATATTTTCCGCCAAAAAATAATAGCGGCTCATGATTAATATCATTTTTATACAGGTCTACTACTTCACCCACAACAATCCAGTGATCACCACCCTCATGCTGCTGCGTAATTTGACAGGCAAAAGAAGCAATACAGTCTTTTAAGCGCGGTGCAGTAAAGGAGTTTGAAAAAAGATGTGCATAGTGAATCTGTTCATTTTCAATGTCAGTTTTAGCACCTGCGAAATAATTGGATAATTGTTCCTGATGAATGCCGAGAATATTCACCGTAAAGTGTGCACCCTCGTACAGGAGTTCAGAAAAGGCAGCCTTTTTAGAAGGACAAACTAATAATTGCACCGGATCTAATGACAGGGAACTGACCGCATTGGCTGTCATGCAGCGAATTTTACCCTGATGTTCAATAATAAGTACTGTTACACCTGTGGCAAACAGACCGATAGTACTGCGATAATTTTGGGCAAGATTAGATGTTTGTAAATCAGAGCTCATAGTTTTCCCGGTATTTATTTTCTATAAGTCTATAAATAAGGACAATGCAGCTGTTTTTCAAATAGAAGTAAGAAATAAGACAAAAAAAATGCCGCATGTTCAGCTATTTGTGTAAGACTGAACATGCGGCATATTTACCACTCTAGTCCAGGAAACTAACCCTGGACTGTAAGCAATATCTTATTACTGAGGAGCTGGTGCAGGGGCTGCTGGAGCCACTGGTGCTGCATACGGGTTACCATAATATGGAGCCGCTGGTGCAGGTGCATAACCGCCGCCATAAGGATTACCATAACCACCACCGCCGCCATAAGGGGCACCATAACCGCCGCCGCCATAAGGGTTACCATAACCGCCGCCATAAGGAGCGCCATAACCACGACCATAGTCATCATCATCATCCCAGAAACTTTCCATTTCTTCCATCCAGTATCTTGGATCCCACTCATCATAAGGGTTACAATCAGGTATCTTGCCATAAGGTCCACGACATTCCCAATCATTATCACTACCCCAAAATGCTGTTGCATTTGTTGCAGCACCAAGAATAAAAGCACTAAAGACTGTCAATGCAATAATTTTCTTCATTTCCAACTCCTTCCTTTTTAATGTGTTTTTTTTATAATCTGTAGCTTACTATAACACTAAATAAACGTTATGTTTATGTATTATACCAATAACTTTACTAAAATAGTTATAATATATCTATTTCAGTATTTGCTAATATATCATATTACTAATACACTATTCAATTTATTTTTTATATTATTTACCTCTATTGCTGAATAATGTTCTTTTTCACTGGCTCCCCATACTACTCCAGGCCAATAGGGATCAGATTTAAAGCGTCCTACAATATGAATATGCATCTGACTGACAATATTGCCTATATGGGCAATATTTAATTTATCGGCTTTGAATTCAGTCATCACAAATTGTGACAATTGATTAATATGTTCCCAGATCTGTACTTGAACGTCCTTTTCCAGTTGGAATAATTCTGTTTTATTTGTTTTTGGTACTAAAATAAACCACGGAATTATACTATTATTCATCAGTAGTAGCATGAAGCCTGCAGACTCCGATAAGATAAAACAATCATTGTCTAAACGGGAATCCAGTTTAAATTGATTCATAGGCCTGACCTTTTTGCTCCTCAAGCTGCTCCACAACCTTCTGTTTCACAAAGATGTTTTGCAGTTTAGCGTGTAGTGATTCATGGATGGATAAAAAGATCGGAATTATTATCAATACTAAAACAGTGGCAAAGGCCAACCCAAAAGCAATTGACACCGCCATGGGGATCAGAAATTGAGCCTGTAAAGATGTTTCAAACAATAACGGAGTCAAACCCGCAATAGTGGTCAGGGATGTCAATAAAACGGCCCTCAAACGTTGTACTGAAGCTTCAATTAAAGCCTCCTGCACCATCAGACCTTTGTCGCGCAGACGTTTATAAAAACTCACTAAAATAATTGAGTCATTGACCACGATACCGGAAAGACCAAACAGTCCAAATACGGATAGTAGAGTCACATCAATACCCTGGATCCAATGACCCCAGATTGCTCCCACCAGGCCGAAAGGAATAATGGCCATAACCACCAGAGGCCATCCATAAGAAGAAAAGACCCAGGCAAGCACAATATAGATTAAGGTCAGGCCTAAAATACCACCTGTTTTCATATCTATCATGGTTTCTTTTTGATCTGCTGCACGACCTTCAAAACTGTAGTTGATCCAGTATTTTTTCGACAAGCCGGGTAAGACTTTTTCTTCCAGTGAAGCGACTATCTGATTTACATTATTAATATCTGAATTAACCTCGGCCGTCACTTCTAAAGCCAGCTCCCCGTCTGCATGGCGCAATACTTCAAATCCATGTCTGACTGTCCATTGAGCTACACTGGTTAGAGGTACAAACTGCCCTGCCGGGGTTCTGATATTAATACGCTGCAAAGTGTTGATTTGATCCCGCTCATGTTTTGGCAGTTGCACCCGAACTTCCACCTCATCAGCACCATCCTGGAAAATTTGTACTAAATTACCATCAAAGGCAGTACGCAGCTGCTGACCGATATCCGATACTGTCAAACCAAGAATTTCACCCGCCGGCTTAAGGCTAAAAATCAGCTGTTCCTTACCATAGGGCATATCATCATCTACACCATACACACCATCAATACCCGTTAGCGCCTGAGATAATTCAGTGGCAGCCTGTTTTAACTGGTTATTATCCGGACCGCTCAGACGTATAGCGATGTCACTTCCCTGCGGACCCGTTTTACGTGACACTATGGTCACATTTTCCATACCGGCAGGCTGTTTTAGTTTTTCTTTCCAAAGTTGAATAAATTCCGGATTGCGTACACTGCGCTGATCCGGTTCAACAAGCTGCAGAAAAATAGCGCCCAGTTGATCGCCACTCTTGCGGGCACTGCCGCCGCTGAAAGAACTACCGCTAATGGACACTGCCATATCAATTAAACCACCGCCTAATTCTTTGTTAGTCTCTAACAGTTTCTCTTCCATGTGTTTTAGATAGGCTTCCGTTTTTTCACGCGATGTACCGGAAACAAAGCTGGCATTGGCATAAACAATCTGTGCTTCAGGTGAAGGGAAAAAGGTAAAATTAATACGCCCGCCCGCTAACAGTCCTATAGTCATAATTAAACTGGAGAGTAACAAGGCAAGGGTAATACTGCGATGATTTAACGCCCAGCTAATCAGACGGCGAAATTGTTTTTGGCGAAAATGATCAAAAGCCAGATCAAATTTAGCACGTAGATTCAGTTTTTCTTTTATTGCAGATACCGATTGAGACTCTTTCTGAATAGCTTTAGAATGAGAGAAAGAATTCCGCAGATGTCCCGGCAAAACAAAAAAACTTTCGACCAGTGAAGCCAGAATAACGCAAATAACAATGAGCGGAATATCAAATAAAATATTACCCATAATACCACCGATCATCATCAGCGGCAGAAAAGCGGCAATTGTGGTCAGAGAGGACGCTATTACCGGGACAAACATTCTTCTGGCACCACCCTCTGCAGCCATCAACGGCGCCTCACCTTCCTGATAATGCGTCAACGCATCTTCACCCACCACAATGGCATCATCAACAATAATACCCAATGCCATAATCAAACCAAATAAGCTGATCATGTTAATCGTGCCGCCCACTGCATAAAGTATTGCCAGAGTGGCCATAAATGAGACAGGAATTCCCACTGCAACCCAAAATGCAACACGTGCATTTAAAAATAAAAACAGGATCAACAGCACCAGAATCAATCCACCGCCGCCATTTTTCAACAATAAATAAATCCTGTCATTGATCATCTGCCAGCTTTCATCAAACACTTCTAATTTAATATTAGGCGGCAGAGCGGCCCGCTTTTCGAGCAGCCATTGCTGTAAAATTTCTGCTGCCTGCAGAGCATTTCCTCCTTCGGTACGCTGCAGAGCCAGTTCAACAACTGCCTGACCATCTTTAAAACGCAACACACCATCAGTATCCGGCTGTCGTTTGATGCTTGCCATATCACCCAAACGTACAAAATCAGTATCATTAGTCACAATAGGAATTTGAGAAAATTCAAATTCACTGCGTGCCTGTTCCAGACTGCGCAGCTCCTTGGAATTTTGCTGCCCACCTATAGTGCCGGCGGGCATATCCTGACTAAAACGATTAATTCTGCTGCTGATTTCATCCAGAGTCAGATCAAAGTATTGTAAATTTTCAATCGGTATTTCAATGGTGACCTGTTCATCTGCCAGGCCGTTAATTTCAACCTTATCAATACCAAGACGGGTTAATTCACGCTCAAACTGATTAGCCAGAAATCTAAGTTCTCTAAAATCTTCTGTACCGGACAAAATAATCTTGGCGATACCCTCATAGCGGGTTAAGGTTTCAACCTGAGGTTTTTCAGCATCCTTAGGAAAGTTACGAAATTCATCAACCTTCTGCTTCACCTTATCCAGTGCCAGAATCATATCAATACCTTCATAAAATTCCAGCTGAATAGAAGACACATCCTGTGCTGAGGTAGAGGTCATGGTTTTGATATTATCAACAGACTTTAAGGACTGCTCCAGCGGGATGGTAATGCCCTCTTCCACATCCTCTGCACTGGCGCCACTCCAGATCACACGAACACTCACACGGTCGAGTTCGAAGGTAGGAAAAAATTGAATATTTAAATTATATAAAGCATACACTCCACTGATGATCATTATGATCATTAATAGATTAGGAGCAACCTTATGATGGGCAAACAGGGATAGGATTTTCATTATTTAATCTTGTCTATAGATGTTTCTGCAGTATCAACATTCATATCCACCGGCTCATTAGCTGACTCATTGGCAATAGTATCAACTTTAAGCCCGCTGAAGGCATTGGGCAGATGAGTGGATAAAATAACATCCCCGGAATGCAGATTATCACTTTTAATCAATAATTGTGCTTCATTGTGCTGCCGGTATTCACCAATGGTTTCAACTTTGACCAGCTGCAGACGTTGATCAACAATTTTATACAAACGATCATTGCCGTACATTGCCTGATGGGGAACCTTAATTAGTTCTTTTTGAGCCGCTCGTATTAAAGAGATAACAACTATGGAACCAATTCTTAGAGATGAATTAAGTTTTGATGCTGCTCCGCCCTGCACTGAGAAAATAGCATCAATCCCACTGGCCTGACCTTCCCCTGACAGACGCTCAAGCAGCACTGCTACCTGATAATTGCCAGCAGCAGCAACCCCTTTTAATTTATGCCCCTGCATTAGATTTTTCTGCACTTCATGCAGCACACTAATCGGCAGTTTGGCACGAACTTCCAGGTTTTCTAAAGAATAAAAACTGAGTAATTTTTCATTATTATTGACACGATCCCCCTGTGCTACATTGACTTTGGCAACAATTCCTGTAAAAGGTGCACTAATTTTACTGCGTTCAAATGCCAGTTGAGCTTTAGCCAGATCAGCTTCAGCCTGAAGCAGACGTGCCTGCAGTTGTTCTACACGAGCTGAATGCTCAGTGACTGAAAACTGCATCAGATTATAGCTCAAACGCTGCTTCTCAACCTGCTGCATGGCCTGCTCAGTTTCTGAAATAGAGCCTAAATTTTGTTTTTTTACTTTTTCAGCACGAGCCAGAGCCTTTTCACTTAAATTTAATAACTTTTTCTCATATTTTAGTGACTTGACATTCACTTCATGGCGTAATTGTTCACTTTTAATCAACGCATTGAGTTCACTGACTTTACCCTGAGCCTGTTTTACTAAAGGTTCAAAATCAGCCTGATCCAATACCACCATCAGCTGACCTTTTTCTATAGTTTGTCCTTCCTTAACTAAGATTTTTTCAACCCGGCTTGAGGCAGGTGCTGCGGCATTGAGTAAATCAGAGGTCTCAATTTTTCCATATAAGGTCATTATGGGCGATAAGGTTTGCTTTTCGATGACTTTTTGCTCTACACGCCAGACATGTTCATTGATTTTGATTGCCGGTGCATCTTCTTTAGAAGCCAGCATCAACTTAAAAAAAGCAATGGCACAAATAATAATAAGAGCAGGTATAACAAACTTTTTTAACATGTTATTTCTTTTCTTCTCTCTAAGTAACAGATTTAACAACCCGTACTATGGAATCTGAATAACTTTGCTGAGGACGCCGTACCCCAAGGGCACTTCCTTCGGGGCGTAAACCCATCCATGGGGGCTTCATTGCAGCTTCCATGCTGCAAAGACCTCAGCAAAATTATTCAGACACCATAGCACTACTATTTCTACTTGTAGATGGTCACCGGCATGGTCTGGGCTATTAACGAGCAACATCTAACTGCTGAATAAACTTTAAACAGGCTCGCTCACCAGACTCTAACAGCTGCACGAACTGAAGTTCATCCATTATAAGTAATTCGGGCCTTAATTGCAGAATAGTCTGTACAAATAAACCTGAAGTGACAGCAAGCTGCTCATAATCCTGTTCATAATCTGATAGGTCTCCATTTTCATTAATACTTTTTGTTACAAAAAGCGGTGTTGATTGATAACCACAACTCGGTGATTTTGATTTGACAATATAGCAATTAATGTCAGGATACTGTTGTAAGAAATTATGAGCATAGGATGTTAACTCTTCTGTTACATCCCAACTGTGATTTTCAGCACCAAGCAATCGAATTGGTTGTTGTTTTTCTTTAACAAGCTGTATTTTTGCTCTGGGTACGCTCAGGCCGATACCGACTTCTGGACAAAAAGGAATAAAATCAACTTTAGAAAAATGACGGAAAGAAGAAAATTGCTCCACTGCTAATGACTTTTCTTTACCATCATAACGTACGTTATGTCCCAGTAAACAGGCACTTATGGCAATTTG
>DAOVUE010000124.1 GCA_030632745.1 Pseudomonadota bacterium
AAGAAAAACAACAACGCATTGCCATGCAATTGTCACAGGTAGAGCCAGAATTTGAAAAATTAAAAGAAATGGAAGAACAATCAGCACAACAGCTGACTGAATATGAAAGCTCTATGCAGGACTGGCAAATGCGCTGGGATGATTTTAATCAGCAGGCACAGGAACCCACCCAAACGGCTCAAATTGAACGTACAAAAATAGGCCAGCTGGAACAAAATATTATTAATCAGGAACGTAGAATAGAAAAACTACAACAGGAATTACAGCAATTCAGCTCGACGGCGATTGAATCATCGCTTGAGAAGCTTGACTTTGAAATTGCAGAAACGCAGCAAATCACCGAGGATTTTCAGCTGCAGCTCGATCAGGAAAGAGAATCAATCCATTCTATCCGGGATGAAAACCATCGTCTCAATACACAGCTTGATCAACATCGCAGTAACTTACAATCATTCAAAGGACGAAAAGCATCACTTGAGGCATTACAGCAGGCCGCATTGGGAAAAAATGACAAATCATTAAAACAATGGATGGAAAAGCAGCATATTGTTGATAAACCAAGAATTATAGAACAAATAAACGTTGCAGACGGGTGGGATCAGGCTGTTGAATGCGTACTGGGTGATTACCTTGAAGCCAGTTGTGTTGAGCAGATTGAACCCTTATCACATTTCATTAATGAACTGGAAAAGTCTAATCTGACACTGATTGAAAGTACTCATTTTTCTTATCAGCAAGATAACTCATCAATAGCTGGCGCGGCTATTCATCTGCCTTTGCTTGAAACTATGCTCACAGGCAATAGTGAAGTTAAAGACTGGCTAAAGCCCTGTTTATATGGTGTCTATGCCGCAGATGATTTAAGCATAGCAATGAGTCATAGAAAACACTTAAAAATTAATCAATCAATAATCACTCAACAGGGAATATGGATTGGTCCGAACTGGCTGCGTTTAGTGAACGATGCTGAACAAAAGGGCGGGGTGCTGGCTCGTGAACAGGATCTTAAATTACTTAATGAAGAGTTAATTCAGGCACAGGAAAATGTTGATGATTTAGGAGAAAAACTGGAGCAGGGGCGTATTAGTTTACGTGAAAAAGAACACTATCGTGAAAACCTGCAAACTGAGTTTAATCAGCAAAATCGAAAGCTGTCAGAATTACGTTCACAGTTTAATACTAAACAATCCCGCTTAGAACAGATGAATAATCGAGTGGGCCGGGTTCATGATGATATGCGGGAAATTGAACAGCAGATAGAAGAAGAACGAATTCTTATTGAAGAAGCAACAGAACACCTGCATACGGCTTTGGAGATGGTTGAGGAGTTTATTCAACAACGTGAGCAACTAACTCATGAACGTGAAACCCATAGAGAACAATTAGACGAAATCCGTATAAAAGCCAGAGAAGATCGCGAGCATAGCCATGCACTGGAAATTCGTCTGCGCGGTATTAAGACAGAACTTAATTCTACTGAACAGGGTATGCTGCGTTTAAAAGGACAATTGGATCAACTGCAGCTGCGACGTCAGCAGTTACTGGATCTGGTGCAGGAAGATGATGATCCGGTTGAATTATTGAATGAAGAACTGGAATCGCACCTGGAAAATCGAATCCAGGTTGAAGAGCAGTTAAGCGATGCCCGTCGTCTGGTAGAAGAACTGGATCATAATTTACGCGGCTTTGATCAAAAACGTGCACACATTGAGAATAATCTGAATTTACTTCGAAGCGATCTGGAAACTGTACGACTCAGTTCTCAGGAACTGATTGTTCGACGTCAGACGTTCAAAGAACAATTAGATGAATCCGGCTTTACATTAGAAGAATTATTTATTGGCATACCGCAGGAAGCCAGTGAGTCATTGTGGAAAACCCAGCTTGATGATTTATCACAACGAATTCACCGTTTAGGTTCAATTAACCTGGCTGCAATTGATGAATTTAAAGAACAATCAGAGCGTAAAAACTACTTAGATGCTCAAAATGAAGACCTGATAAAAGCTCTGGATACATTAGAATCTGCCATTGCCAAAATTGACCGTGAAACCAGAACACGTTTTAAAGAAACATTCGATAAAATTAATTCAGGCGTGCAGCGTTTGTTTCCAAAATTATTTGGCGGCGGCCATGCTTATCTGGATTTAACCGGTGATGACCTGCTCAATACCGGGGTGACGATTATGGCAAGGCCTCCGGGTAAAAGAAATAGCACAATTCATCTATTATCGGGTGGTGAAAAAGCCATGACTGCAGTATCATTAGTGTTTGCTATTTTTGAATTAAATCCAGCTCCCTTTTGTATGCTGGATGAAGTTGACGCACCGCTTGATGAAGCTAATGTGGTGCGTTTTTGTGCTATGGTGAAAGAAATGTCTGCCAATGTACAATTTATTTATATAACTCACAATAAAACCACTATGGAAATGTCAGATCATCTTTGTGGTGTTACAATGAAGGAACCGGGTGTGTCGAGAATTGTTGATGTGGATATTCATGAAGCTGTTGAAATGGTGGAGAATTAATAGAAATGGATGAACTTACTTTTTTACTGATTTTGGGTGGTATAGGCATCATATTACTGGTGGCAATGTTTACTTATTATAAGCACCATAAAAAAATACGTGATGAAATCAATGACTTTAATAACCACTCTCATGACATTGATGATGTGTTATTGCAGAATGATAAACCTGCTGAAACTCCAGCTCAAAATAATATGATTAGAGATCGGGACTTACCCGGTTCTTTTTCTGCTTCAAAAAATGATAGTTTTGATATTGATGATATTAGTTTAAATAATGATCATTTTTCAGCACCATCATCGCCGCAAGCTCATAATACACCTACTGTTGAAATAAATTCAGTTGAAACAGTTTCTGCTGTAAAACCTTCCGCTGCAGATAATAGCATAAATGATGAATCAGGACTGGTTGACGGTGTGTACGTCAGTAGAAAGCGGGTTATTCAAAGTTCAGGGGCACCAGAGCATGTTGCTAAAATTTATAAACCCCAAACATCACATTTTACTGATCCAGCGGTTAATAATGAATCTCCAGCCGTTGCAGCTGCAAAAGTAAATGTTCTAAAAGATGACAATGTTCCACAAGATAATAGTATTCCACAAGCTGATAATGCTCCTCAACAGCTGCAAACAGCAAAGCAGAACATTAAGGTTGTTTATGATGCCCTGCCGGAAAATGTTGAAGAGTTAATTATTTCTCATACTATATTATCAAAAGGTGAGCATTTTAATGGACAACAATTATTTTCAGCTTTACATAAGGCCGGTTTAGTGTTTGGAGAAATGAATATTTTTCATTATCCCGGAGATGATAAGGCGGATACTTTTGCTTTATTCAGCCTGGCCAATATTGTTGAACCCGGTACCTTTTGTCTGGAGGATGCTGTAAAGTTTTCAACCCCAGGAGTTTCTTTATTTATGCGTTTACCCTCACGTGTTGATAATAATGAGGCCTATGATAAATTTGTCCATATTGCTAAGACGATTGCAGATGATCTCAATGGCGAACTCTGTGATGAAACACGTAGTCAACTGACTCAACAGGTAATAACCTATAAAAAAGAACAAATTAAAAAACTTGATTTTGATATAATGAAAGCAGAAAAATTATCTCATTAATTACAATAAGGATTGATAAAAATATCTACTCAAAAACAAATACAGCAATTAAGTGAAACGATCAACTATCATAGTCATCGTTATTATGTGCTTGACGATCCGGAAATTCCAGATAGTGAATATGACAAATTATTTCGTCAACTTGAAGCCCTTGAAGCTGAAGCTCTGGAAGCACAGCACCCTGAATGGGTTAGTCCGGACTCACCTACACAGCGTGTAGGCGGAGAGGTATTAAAAAGCTTTCAGGCGGTCACCCACCAGATTCCAATGCTTTCCCTTTCTAATGCCTTCAGCACAGAAGAAATTGAAGATTTTTCCAGGCGCATTGATGACCTGCTCGATCATGATGTGTTTAAAATTGCAGCAGAACCCAAGCTGGATGGCCTGGCCATAAGCCTACGCTATGAACATGGAATTCTGATACAGGCAGCCACCCGAGGTGATGGACAAAGCGGGGAGGATGTCACACAAAATGTGCGCACCATACATGCTGTTCCATTGAAATTATCCGGTTCAGATTATCCTCGGATTCTGGAAGTTCGTGGTGAAATATTTATGCCCAAAAAAGGTTTTGCAGCGTTAAATAGAAGCCAGATAAACAAAGCTGAAAAAACCTTTGCCAATCCCAGAAATGCCGCGGCAGGCAGTTTACGTCAGTTAGATTCAAAGATTACAGCTTCACGACCACTGGATATGTTTTGCTATAGTCTGGGCTTTATTGACGGAGAAGATCCTCATAAGCCGTTGAAAAATACTCACTATGAAATTTTCCAGCAGCTTGCTGAATGGGGCTTACCTGTTTGTCCGGAGGTAAAGTTACTGGATGACTGGCATGCCTGTATTGAATATTATGACTCAATTTTATTACACCGATCTGAATTGCCTTATGAAATTGATGGTGTTGTGTATAAAGTTGACAATATTCAACAGCAAAAAAAAGCAGGTTTTATTTCCCGGGCACCGCGCTGGGCTATTGCACATAAATTTCCTGCTGAAGAAGCTTTGACTACATTATTAAATATTGATGTGCAGGTGGGACGCACCGGGGCTTTGACGCCTGTTGCACGATTAGCCCCGGTTTTTGTCGGTGGTGTGACGGTGACCAATGCGACCTTACATAATCAGGACGAAATTGATCGAAAAAATGTACGTATTGGTGATACAGTTATCGTACGCCGTGCGGGGGATGTTATTCCTGAGGTAGTGACATCAGTTTTATCAAAACGCCCCGATAACACCCGGGCGTATAAGATGCCCGATCACTGCCCAATATGTGGTTCTCTGGCAGAACGCAATAATGATGAAGCCAAATCCCGCTGTACAGGAGGACTTTATTGCTCCGCACAACGTAAAGAAGCCATTAAACATTTTGCTTCCAGAAAAGCTATGGATATTGATGGTCTGGGTGATAAACTGGTTGAGCAATTTGTTGATGCAGAAATTATTCATGATATTGCTGATTTATTCCTGTTATCCAAAGCACAAATCAGCTCAATGGAGCGTATGGGTGAAAAGTCAGCCGATAATCTGATCAAAGCAATTGAAATCAGTAAGCAGACCAGCCTGGCAAAATTTATCTATGCCCTGGGTATCAGGGAAGTAGGGGAGAGCACTGCACTGGCACTGGCTAATGCTTATAAAGAACTCGCTGCTATTAAACGGGCAGACATTGAAGATTTACAGGAAGTTTCCGATGTAGGACCTATAGTGGCACATAATGTAAAAACTTTTTTTTCGCAGCCGCACAATATAGAAGTGCTTGATAAATTACTGGCGTCCGGCATTAACTGGCCGGCAATACACACCAGAGAAGCTAAGCAGCAGCCGCTGGCAGGTAAAACAATTGTTCTGACCGGCTCTCTTTCTCAAATGAATCGAAATGATGCCAAAGCCCGTTTAATAGAACTGGGAGCTAAAGTGAGTGCCAGTGTTTCAAAAAATACCAGTATACTGATTGCAGGTGAAAAGGCGGGCTCTAAATTAAAAAAAGCAAACGATCTGGGCATACAGGTAATGAATGAAAATGAAATGTTAAATTTGTTCCAATCGACTTAGGTTTCAAATAATTTTTTATTAGTACGATTACCATCTAAATGATAGTAATTATCATTTACAAATCAAATATGATATTGTATTATTATATCTT
>DAOVUE010000176.1 GCA_030632745.1 Pseudomonadota bacterium
AAAGCGGCATGCGCCCTGTCAAGCGCCTGGAGAAACTAGGGTTGTTATCACCTTTACTGCTTGCCGTTCACATGACTCAGCTTGAAGAGAAAGACTTCAAACTACTCAAACGATATGGTGTTAATGTTTCACATTGCCCTGAATCCAATTTAAAACTGGCCAGTGGTTTTTGCCCTGTCAGCCGCTTAACGGATAATAAAATCAATGTCAGTATTGGTACCGATGGAGCGGCCAGTAATAATGATCTGGATATGCTCAGTGAAATGCGTACAGCTGCATTATTGGCTAAAGCGGTTGCTAAAGACGCTTCAGCTATTCCTGCACATCAGGCACTTCGTATGGCAACAATCAATGGAGCAAAAGCTCTGGGCTTAGATAATATTACCGGTTCTTTGAAAAAAGGCAAAGCCGCTGATATTACAGCAATTGATCTCAATCACATTGAAACACAGCCGGTTTTTGATCCTGTTTCCAGCATCGTTTATTCATCTGCTCGTCAGCAGGTCAGCGATGTCTGGGTACAGGGAAAACATCTACTCAATAAGCGCAAGCTGACCACGCTGGATGAAAAAGAAATTAAACAAAAAGCTCAGCAGTGGGGAGAGAAACTTAGTTAGAGTTTAGGGTTTATCACAAGAATGCGTATTTTTTATATGACAGAATAACAACCTAAGGAGTCGTTCGGGAATGACGTAGAAGCAGTTTGGTTTGCCAGTTGATATTCAGGGGGCTTTATAAGGCATGGATGCCGCAGTTGAGCGGGCCATGGATGGCCTTGCAGCGTCCCCCTGAACATCAACTGACAGACCGAAGTGCGTTTTTTATCAAGTCATTCCCGAACACCCTATTTAGATTGAAATTATGTTAAAACACAAGTCTGATTTTTTTATACTGCTTATTATTGCTCTAGTCTCAACGTCCTGCCATTTTGATAATAATTCTAACAAACTCTATCAGCAGCAGCTTTTTACTTTTGGGACTTTAGTTGATATCAGTGTTCTCAGCGATAATCCGGAACAGGCTGAGAAAGCAATCGACTTAATTAGTACAGAGTTTGATCGATTACATACTGCATGGCATCCCTGGGAAAATGGAGAGTTGGGACAGGCCAATCAGCGTTTTTCCGGTTTAAAAGCATTTTCTTCTACAGCGTCTCTTATTTCTTTAATTGAACAAAGTCAGCTGCTTTCTGAAAAAAGTAATGGTTTATTTAACCCCGCCATAGGACAACTCATCAAAGCATGGCAGTTTGATCAGATTGAAGATGAGGATCATCCATTCAATATCCCCGGCCAGGAACAAATTAGGCACCTGCTGCAGCAAAATCCTCAAATGCAGGATATAGTGATTGAGACCAGCGGCAGCGGTACAGAAATTAAAAGTGTTAACCCTGCTGTTTTTCTGGACTTTGGTGCCTTTGCTAAAGGAGTAGCAGTTGAAAAGATGATACAGATTTTAAAAAATAATAATATTCATAACGGTTTAATCAATGCAGGCGGCGATCTCAAGGTCATTGGTTCAAAAAATGGTCGTCCCTGGCATATTGGGATTAAGAATCCTTCTTATACACGCAATCCTGAACAACCGGAAATACTGGCAAGCATTGAATTACAAAGTGGTGAAGCACTATTTACTTCTGGAGATTATGAACGCTTTTTTGAATTTCAGGGTAAACACTATCATCATATTATTGATCCGCGAAGCGGTTTTCCTGCCATAGGTACCCGTTCTGTCACCGTACTGGCAAAAGATGCCGGTCTGGCAGATGCCGCATCAACCGCTTTGTTTATTGCCGGTGCTGAACAATGGCAGGCAATTGCTGAAAAAATGGGCATAGAATTTGTATTGCTGGTGACAGCAGATGATCAGATCTATCTATCTCCAGCAATGGAGGAACGTGTTAAGCTCTTAGTTAACGACAAGCGAATCAGACGCTAACTAAGGACCGAGAACAAGCCTAAGGGACTTTTATCGCATTAATATCAGCCTTTTCAGCTCCGAAACCTACACTTCTTGGCCAGTAAACATAATGACCGCGAGTGGTGATATTATCATCATGTATTGCAA
Organism: Pseudomonadota bacterium; assembly: GCA_030632745.1. Taxonomy (GTDB): domain Bacteria; phylum Pseudomonadota; class Gammaproteobacteria; order GRL18; family GRL18; genus GRL18. The sequence goes on from DAOVUE010000176.1 coordinate 2,068, forward strand.
AACCTATGGTATAAGCATTGCCTGGAGACATATTCTTGTCATCCGGGTTGGTTAGACCAAACTTGCGAGAGAAAACCACAGTCCACATACCATCCTTCCAAACTCCTTTTGCTTCCCTGTTGTCAGCAGCCGAACCTTTTGCATCCTCCCTGCTGGTGAAATAGGCAGGAATAAGATCTCCTTCCTGCCAATTAAGATTAGGATCAAACGGAACTGCATTTAATTCCCGGCTAAGTGCCACCGGCTTACTGCGAATTTGACTTTCTCTGGTTGCATTACTGCCAAATTTTGCCTTGTCGTACATATATTTTGGCTGATGTTTCTGTTTGTCCCAGTTTTTTGAGAAAGGCCCTTTGCCTGCATCATTAAGACGATACTCGAGCACATTAAAGTCATCCGTCATACCAACCGGGTTGGAACGATGAGCACGCCATTGCATAAGATCCAGAAAACCACCTGCTGCAGCTATCTTGTCTATTTCAGCTCTGCTTTTGGTATCAGCCCAATTGTCGCTGTTTCTGGTTGAAGGCAGATACTTGCGTACATCTTTCTTCTTTAATCCCTTATCGCCTAAAATTGCATGTCCCTTAACCTCAGCTTTAGCTGCCTTATCAGCCATATCACGCTGACCATCATGACATGTCAACCAGCAGCCGTGAACATCATAGTTGGGTACATTTCCATCATCAATCAGCAGAGAGAAACGGTCTTCGTAAATTGCAGAGTCTTTACCATCCTGTACCACTTTATCAAGCTTGGGATGACCAAGGCCTTTCCATTCCTTACCATCAAATCGCTTAAATGGGTGTGCTTCTCCAGGATAAGGGTTGCGAGTCTTCCACTGTGCTCTAAAATAGGCTTTATCATTATCGTATGCAACTTGCAAAGCCAGCTTCACACTTCCGGATTTTCCCTTAACGGGCATGGGCTCCAACGGACCACGTTTGACCAGATTATTACCTATCGCAACCTCATCATCTTCATGGCAGAAAAAACAATCTACCCCCTTCGCCATGGCCTCATCACCTTTTTCTTTTTTATCCTTACTCCGGTGAGCTTCGCTCATGAGCCATTCAAGACTCGATTGTCCCGGATAAAACAGGGTTAGCTCAGTTACAGGGATACTGGACCAGTCAGAAGGTTCTGCTGACATTGAAACTGACGGCAAACCTGCCGTACCAAAAAGAACAATAACAAGCCCGGCAAGGGGATTTGTTATTGATCTTTTAGATAATTTTGAAGTCGATAAAACAAATTTCATGTTACTTTCCGAGGTATTGCTTATTTTCATTGTTTGATTACCTTCTCTCGTTTAATTATAAATATTTAGCCCGGGAGCCCTCCGCCAGATGAGAGCCTTCAGCCGGATGGAGCCCTCAACCTAAATATTGTTATCGCTGTCGCTATGCAAGCATAGAAATAGAAAATTAAGACAGCGTCATACAACATATTTGCTATAATCATTATTGGATGAAAAATCTCACTAAAATTCTACGCTTACTTTAATTTCTGCATCATTACTTAAGTAATGTAGTACAAAATTGGTGTAATTTCAGATATTAAGAGAAATTAATGTATAAATCATTACAAATGGGTCGTGCAGTTGCTGCAATACTTGTAGTTTTACTTCATCTGGGAAACATCATAGCAATGGACAAATATTTTGCCATTAAGTCCTTCGCTATTCCATTTTCATTTGGTGGAGGAGTAGACTTTTTTTTCGTTCTCAGCGGCTTTATTATTTTTAAGGCACATAAAAATGATATTGGTCAGCCGCGAAAGTTGATGACTTATATAAAGAAACGCTTTACCCGTATTTATCCCACCTATTGGATAATTTTTTAGCGGTATTTTTTCTTGCTATAACATTGAGTTCATTGCGTAATACAGTCCCGCATGATACATGGATTTTAGTTAAATCATTTCTTTTATTACCGCAGGAGAGAGTCCATGCAATTGGCTCACCTGTAATCGGCGTAGCATGGTCTCTACAGTATGAACTGTGTTTTTATTTCTTTTTTGCATTTTTAATTTTAAATAAATGGCTGGGAATCGCATTCGGAACCGGCTTATTGTATTTATATATTAGTTACACCAGAGATCCATCCATTGCATTTCCCTTATCATTTATTACACAGGATTATTTACTTCTTTTTGCAATGGGCATGATCGTTTCTATTTTATCTTCAGCAAAAAATATAAGCATTGATAAAGCAATGAGTTTTCTTTTTTTAGGACTCTTCATGTTCATTATCAATGCGTTAGATAGTGTTAGCGCTTTTAATCTCCTGGGTGAATGGAGAGCCATAGTTTATGGCATAGCCAGTAGTTTTATAATTTTCGGACTGGTACAGGCTGAAAATAAAGGCCATATTATTGGAGGCCACCCATATATCCAGATTTTAGGTGATTCATCTTATGTCCTGTATCTGATTCATTTACCTCTCATGAGCCTATTATGTAAGATATTAATCTTATTGGATTTTAATCATTTTGGCTACACAGGTGCTATTGCTTCTTTTGTAATTATTTTTGTTATATGCCTTTTGAGTTCTGTTATTTTCTATTCTCTGGTAGAAAAAAAGATTTTACACTGGCTTCGTACATCTAACTCACATTAATCTTTAGTGTTGAAAGATCAAGAGACAAAAAGAAGGGGGGCGTTCAGATAAGTGCTTAATGAAACGATTGCACAGAGGACGGGTTTGCCTGTCTGGGGACGCTTCAAGGGCATCCATGCCTCGCTTAAGTGAAAACATCCATGTTTTCACAAACCCCAGTCAGACAAC
>DAOVUE010000089.1 GCA_030632745.1 Pseudomonadota bacterium
GTGAGCTATGTGGCCAAAGCAGCAACTTTGGAGGGCGTAAAATAAACCAGCAAGGTTGGTACTTTAATAAATGCCAAGCCCCTTATGTTCATTTTCACGCAGCCTTATTATTGCAGACAAAGAGAAACACTATGCCAGAGAGTATAAGATCCATCAAACAATACTTAATCAGTTTTTTTGCACTGTTCATTACTCTGGTTTCTTTTATCTATTTCTCCCTGCAAATTATTTTTATCAGTATTCTGTGGTTTTTCAGCAGTTTGTTTACTCATGTCAATAATAAATTACCCGGCCATAATCCACTCACAGCCTATAAGCAAAAACCATAATCAGTTAATGTATTTATTAGCCAGAATACAATAAATGAATATTCTCGATCGTTATATTATAAAAACAGTTTTAACATCGACTCTATTATTTTTATTAATCATATTATCTTTATATGGATTCATTGCTCTTGCCGATGCGTTCAAATATGTCGGCAAGGGTACTTTTACTGTTTCAGATGCCTTCTATTACACCCTTCTGACCTTACCCAGACGACTCTACGATCTTTATCCGTTTTCAGTTTTACTGGGTGCTATGATGGGTTTAGGTACACTTAATAGTCATAGTGAACTGGTAGCCATCAGGGCTGCCGGTGTTTCAATGATAAGAATTATCTTTTCTGTTATGAAAGCCGCCTTTATTCTGGCAGCATTTATGTTTTTCTTAACTGAATATCTTATTCCTATCAGTGCAAACGCTGCTGAAAATCACTGGGTAAACAAAGTACACGGGCTCACCAGCATTGAAGTTAAGGATGCAATCTGGGTACGGGATAAAGATACCTTTACCAAAATAAAGTCAATTTCACCCGATAAAACGCTCAACAATATTAATATTTTCACGTTTAATGAAGATAAAACACTAAAGGCCAGCACACTTGCACAATCCGCTCATTTTAATGGTGAAAACTGGATTTTACATGATATTAAACAAACCTTTATTAGTCAGGATAAGATCACTGTCAATAGCATTGACAAAGCACGCTGGCCGACCCTGCTGAATTTAGAACTGGTGGATGTCATTATCTCAAAGCTTGAATTTTTATCTTCTTCAGGTCTTTATCACTATGCAAAATATCTGGATAATAATGGCCTGGACAGCAAGCAATACTGGCTGGTTTTCTGGAGCAAACTCATTGCACCCTTTTCCATAGCTGCAATGCTCCTTTTAGCCATCCCCTTTGTATTTGATTCCTCACGTACTAATAATGCCGGAAACCGTTTAATGATGGGGGTATTTATTGGTATCACCTTTACTATAGCTAATAAAATTACTGCTCAATTTGGTTTAGTTTATAATATCAGCCCATTTATCAGTGCAAGCCTGATCACCTTGATCACTTTTATAATTGCATCTATTCTTATTAGGCGTATTACCTGAATTTTCTACAAAATTGTAAATTTTTTATTATAAAAAGCTTATAATATTCAACCCAACAAAATAAGTAATTAATAATTTCATTAAATACTTATTAACTATTATTATAAAACCAACTATAATGGCAGGTTGTATCACCCTAAATGAATGGATGAGGACTCCAGTTGAAATATTTTTTTGCCGGTTTATTACTGTGCTTTTGCCTGACAACACAATCAAACGCAGCCAATCGTTATAAAAATGATATACGCTCCATGCCGTTTATTGAAATGATGGTGGCCATGATGAGTGCTATGAACCAGATGATGGGCATCGACAATAAGCACTATTATCCAGGCCTGGGCGCCTTACCCTATTCGCCAGCCATGATGCCGGCTTTAGGCAGTGGTCTGGGCGGCTTTAATAATTTACCCATGTCACCTGCAGGTTTTCCCATGAACAATATGATGAACAATAGCTTTGGCAATAGCTCTGGTAATACAGTGCCTAATAGCTTTCAGGATAACTTTCCAATAGGGCAAAATGCCTCAAATGGTGCCGGTCAAATGACTGATTTTTGGAATCCTAATGGAAGCAAAACAAAAACCACTGTAAATAAAACCGCCGCAGCTGATAATACAAAGAGTATGAATGGCATCTGGCAGGCATTATCCGGTGAAGTTATTGCGATTTATAATAACAACTATTTTATCTGGTCTGATGGGAAAACCCGAAATCTGGCTGGTCGGCTGTTAATCAGGGGAAATAATATGATTGCCTATTTCTCAACTACTCAAAAAAAATTATATTTTCAATTTTATAAAGAGCCCGGGCAATTTATTGTACGGGATCAAAACTCACGTATTTATACCTTTAAGCGACTGCACTAAATTCAAGCTCTTATCTGGCTGATGGCTCTACGCTTTAAAAACCAGCCCTCTTTACCGTTCGACTTACCGTACTATAGTGTACACCGAAATGAGAACTCACTTGTTCCAGAGTATAATTTCCTGTCTTGTAAGCCTTAACCATAGCGGTTTTAGAATCTTTGAATCGTTTAGAAAAGTCAGATAATGGTTTTATTTTTTTTTCTTTTCGTTGTCTGGCTTTATCCATAATCTTCCCGGAAGCCAGTTGTTTTTTCCACTTTTTCACAAATTTATCACTACCCAGCAGTATCTGTCCCTGAACATTTTTCATCAAATCAAAATCCTTATCATAGTTTTTAATAGACTTTGACAGTGCTTTTTGTGCACGTTTCCTCTGCTTGGCAAAATGATGCAGCACATCCTTCGTTTTTAACCAGTCAGGAGCATCAAGCAACCCCATAGTAGCTTGATAACTGCTCCACCTCCATTTATTAAGATCACGCGTTTTGCGTTCTTGAATAGGCACACGCATCACATGCCGGACAACATCTTTAAACGAATGTTCTGCTTCAACCAGTACCGCTTTAAAACGACCATGAAAAATATTTCCAAAGCGTTCATACCTGGCATTATAACGCTGAGTATAAATACCATTCAGCTGCCGCATACCTTTGGACAAATTGGGCTTAGTTGTTTTAATAAACAGCTGAAATGAATCCGGCATCAAATTGTAGGCATAGACTTCCCACTGCATACGACAGATCACTTCCTGTAAAATAGATAAAAACTCCTGGCGATCGTTACCCCCCCTGAAAAGCAGTTCACCTTCGAGTGCTTTAGAAGTCAAATAATAGTATGCACCTGGATACTCAATGCGAACAGGTCTTGCCATAACGATTACACCTTTTTGTTTTTATATTTTTTATTTTTAAAGAATATGGTTATACTTATGGTCTTAAATATAATGTATAGACCCATTTTTAAATTTATTCCACATAATTAAGTTTTTTCTTTAAATATCAATAGTGACCGGGCCTCTTATCAATAAGAAAGTCATATGAGCCATAAAAAAAATCAATCCATACAAAACAGTACAGAAAATATCCGTTTAGATAAATGGCTATGGGCTGCCCGTTTTTATAAAACTCGTTCTCTGGCAACTGAAGCGGTAAAAGGAGGGAAGGTGCATCTTAATGATCAGCGGGTAAAACCAAGCCATAATGTCGAAGTGGGGCATAGCCTTAGAATAAAAAAAGAATCTATTGAGCAGACTATTATTGTAAAACAATTATCAGGCAAACGAGGCCCTGCCAGCGTTGCTCAAACTCTCTATGAAGAAACTCAGGATAGCATTGACTTAAGAGAGAAACTCAGCCTGGAACGAAAAGCCATGTATGCCGGTATGCCGCAATATGCCGCTAAACGTCCCAGTAAAAAAGATCGACGAAAAATCATACAATTTAAGCAGAAACAATAAGAGATAATGTTGAATTTTGAATGCTTAATGTTGAATTAAAGAGCAGGCAAAGCTTCCGCGTCCTGCTCTCGCCCCTTACCTGCGTCCATGCAGGCAAAGCTCTATCATTCACCATTTAGCATTTACCATTTGCTTTTTTTGCTGTTTTATATTGCAGGTCTAAACGCTGCAGCTCCTGCATTTCTGCCGGGCTGAAACCGGCTTTGAGGCGTGCATCGGTATTAAACGGTCCTTTCGGGGTTGATTTCAGGTATTTTTCCATTAGAGTAAAGAACATTTTATCAGGGTCGGTTTTTTCCTGTTCACAACGATAACGGAACCAGCGTGAACCGGCATTCACATGGCCTATTTCATCGTTGGCAATAATAATCAGAGAATCAGCTGTCTTTTTATCACCAATGTCACGGAATTTTCCTACTGAAAAGGGAACAACATCCAAAGCTCTGGCTTCAAGTACACGATGTACAATTGCCATGCGTGCCATAAGATCATCTGCGGTAGTGACCGCCATTTGCCACAATTCATCATGGGCAGGTAAATCACCGTAATCATAACCCATGTCTCTTAAACTATTCCTTAATAGAAAAAAATGCTGCGTTTCTTCTTTTGCTGTTTTAACCCAGTCAGCATAATATTCTTCGGGCAGATGACGATAACGATAGACACTATCCCAGGCCAGATTAACTGCAGTTAACTCAATATGTGTCAGTGCATGTATTAATGCAGCACGCTGTTGTATGGATTTAAAACCACGATTTTTTACTTTAGCGGGTTTAACAAGAACAGGTTTATCCTGTCTGCCCGGAGTATCTAATTGTAATGGACTCTCTCCATCCTTCCATTCCAGAGAACCTGCTTCCCACGCCCCCGCAATTTGCAGGCTGAGTTCCAGTTTCTCATCGGGATCAACCGTTAAAAAACAGTTTTTTGCTTCCTGGTATAAATTTTTCACAATCTTAATCCACAGTTAATACGTAGTAAAACCAGAATTTTCAGCTGATTCTGGCTTTACTTTTTTTATTGACAGTAATAAAAACCCACAGTTTACCACTCCAGTACCAATGCAGAAAGTAAGCTTCCTTCATCACTTTCAGCCACATCAGAAAAGAAAATTTAAAATCTTCTTCAGCTGCAACGGGCTGTAGATTCAGATTTAAACCTTTGGCCAGAGTGAGCAGCCTGTACAGGTGGTATCTGCTGCTGATAAGGGCAATATTTTCATCTATAGCATCAAATTCAGTCAGCAGTAGAATACGTGCCTGCTGAAGATTTTCCAGAGTATGTCGTGACTGTTCTTCCAATAGAATTTGTCTGCCATTCATTCCCCGAGCAACAAGATAATCAGCACCGGCCTGAGCCTCTGAAATTTGATTAGCGCCAGTTAAACCACCTAAAATAATCACTTGTAGTTTGGCTGTCCGCATGTCATTCCGCATGTCATTATTTAACTCATGCTGCAGCTCAAGAACCCGCTTCAGGCGCATTTTAAACTCTTCTACCGGCTGATTCTTGTCAAGGCATAACCCGGCAATCAATACTGTCTTTGGTTGAGTTATACGCCCTTTTATTACTGTATAAATGGCTGTATTAATAGCTGTATTGAGTATTTTAAACAGCAGCCAGAAGAAACCCAGCCCGAATGTCAGCAATAAGATAATAGTGGAAAAAATAAAAGTCGTCAGTCCATCCCAGCCAAAAGCACTGTCTTTAAATGAAAGTTTCACCACTATTTCGCCACTATTTCGCCACTATATTCGTCACAAATGACTATGCATCTTCAATTCGATCTTCGGGCATAGTTCCTTTATCAAACTTTACTTGAACACTTTTTCGCCTCTGCCGCCATGACTTTATCACCCCGGGCAACATTTTCAGAACATGAATATAATAAATGAAATGAAATAATTTTAAACGACGTTTAACCGCTGTATTGTCGAATATATCACCAGCCAGCATTGAAATCACTGCGGATTCAACCTGCCAGTTATTTTTTGGATTCATAAATAAACGTTTCATAGCCGGTGAGGTGAAACGATAAATAAACCAGCACATTTCAGCAATACCGCCACGTATGTTTTTTTCTAACTGACGGCAAAGCTGTGCTGATTTTTCCGGTGTTTTTAAACACTGGTCAATCACATCGACTGCCTGCTCTGCGCCACTCATGCCTAAAAAGACACCACTGGAAAATACCGGATCAACAAAGGCGAAAGCATCACCCAGCAACATAAAATCCTGTCCCCACATACGCTTAGAGGTATAGGCAAAATTACCTGTAGCACGAATCTCACCTAAATTCTCTGCATTTTTCATGCGCTCTGCAACTGCACTATGCATAGCAATAGTGTCCCATAAAAACTCTTCTGTCGAGCCTTTAAGAGTTTTAAGATATTCCGGCCAGCAGACGGCTCCAACACTCATACTGCCATCCTGCAACGGGATCAGCCAGAACCAGCCATGTTCAAACCAGTAAATACTGATATTACCCTCATCTCTTCCACTGCGTCGTTCAACATTAGAAAAATGTCCAAAAATAGCGGAACTCTGGTGATCAGGATTTTTCTGTTTTAATTTCAATTTTCGCGACAGCAATGAGTCCCTTCCTGATGCATCAATTACATAACGGGATTGTAATGTCTGAATTGCTTTATCAGCCGGGTCATTATGTTTACTTTCTTGTTCCGGCTGAGGGCTCCTATAGTGTACTGCAACCCGCCCTGGTGAAATAAAATTTACATCGGTCACCTGACTATTTTCTAATAACTGCACCCCCTTGCTGCGGCAATTATTAAATAAGATACTATCAAATTCACTGCGTCGAACTTCATAAGCATGGGGATATTCTTTATTAAAGGCTTTTTCAACATAAAAAGTGACTCGCTTGTATTGCTGCGTTAAGGGATCCAGTGCATTAAATTCGGCAC